>CANFEH010000112.1 GCA_947445855.1 Zetaproteobacteria bacterium | reverse complement strand
TTGCCATCTGATAAGATTTTTCATTGAAGCATCCAATGATGCGATCATTCTCTTTCATCTCTCTTAGAGCATGCCCTGGAATAACTCTTTCTGGGCAGTAGACCACGTGAACATTCTCTTTTTGGGAACCATCTTTTGGAAACTTTAAATCAGGACGTTCTATTTTTAAAAGTTCTATTGCTTTTTCTGTTGTCCCTACAGGAGAAGTGGACTCAATAATGATGAGATCTCCTTTTTTCAAAACAGGTGCGATAGAGTGAGTAGCACTCATCACATAACTATCGTCAGGAGATTTGTCTAGAGCAATTGGTGTTGGCACAGCTATTAAAAAAATATCAGAAGAAATGGGCTCTCTACCTACTTGTAGTTTTTTTGATTCTACACATGATTTTACAAGGAGATCAAGTCCTGGTTCTACAATGTGAACTTCACCTTTTTCTAAACTTTTCAAAACAGCAGGATTAATATCAACTCCAAAAACTTTCATCCCCTCGTTAGCAAATAAAGCTGCTGTCGGTAAACCAATATAACCAAGACCAACAATACAAACCTGTTTTTTTTCTAAACCCATTCTCTTAAACTCCTTTGCTATGCGCAGACAAGCTTTCCCGTCCCCATAAGGGTTGTGAGCTAAACTCATTTTTTTGTACTCGTCTGCATTGTTTAATAAAATAGTGACTTCATTTATAATCTTAATTTCACTTGTTCCCACAAGTTTAACTGTACCTGCTTCAACAGCTTCAGGACGTTCTGTCACATCTCTCATCACAAGAACAGGGATACCAAGGCTTGGAGCTTCTTCTTGGATTCCTCCTGAGTCTGTTAGAATTAAATAAGCTTTTGACATAAGAAAAATAAAAGGCAAATAGTCAAGGGGATCTAAGAGATGCACATTCTTGCAACCTCCTAATATTGATAGGACTGGTTTTCTCACATTTGGATTGAGGTGTAGAGGGTAGACAATTTGAATATCATCTCTTTGAGCAATTTTTCTTAAGGCTTCACAAATATTTAAAAACCCTGTTCCAAAGTTTTCTCTTCTATGACCTGTCACAAGAATAAGCTTTTTACTTGAGTCTAAAAAAGAAAATTGCTTTTCACAAAGACTTTTTTTTGTTGTGTCCGTTTGGATCATCTTTAAAGTTTGGAGAAGAGAGTCTATTACAGTGTTTCCTGTGACTAAAATATTCTCACTTGGGATATGTTCTTTAAGAAGTGAAGACTTTGCTGTTTCAGTTGGAGCAAAATGCTTTTGAGTTAATACACTTACAAGGACTCTATTGGCCTCTTCTGGCCAGGGAGCAAATAAATTCCCTGTTCTAAGCCCTGCTTCTATATGATAGATCGGTATTTTTTCGTAAAAACCAGCAAGAGCTGCTGCAAAAGTAGTAGCTGTATCTCCATGAACAAATATTCCATCTGGAAGAAATTCACTGAAGACTTTTTCTTTTAGGGAAATGAGCGTTTTTGCTGTGATTTCATTTAACGTTTGGGCCTCACCCATTAAGTTTAAATCATACTCAGGTTTGATTTCAAACATTTCAAGAACTTGATCAAGCATCTGTCTATGCTGTGCTGTTACACAAACTTTAAGTTCAAAAAATGAATCCTTCTGAAGTTGTTTTATGAGGGGAGCCAACTTAATAGCTTCAGGTCTGGTACCAAAAACAGCAAGTAGTTTCATAAGAATCACTTTCATTGATGCTTGCTTTTTGCAAAAGCAATAAATCAGAGCTAGTAGTCATAGATGTAAGCGTTTGTTCTATAACAATAGATATACTATCAAGCAGATTACTTGCACAATATAAAGTAAAGATGCCAATTAAAGATTAAAAGTGAAAATGAGATAAAGAGAGGGTGTTAGGAAGCTCGTTTCTTTAGCCAAATCCTTAAGACTTGAACAGCAGCTGGGGTGATTCCACTAATACGAGAGGCTTGTCCTAAATTTTCTGGTTGCGCGTGTTCTAGTTTTTGAACAACTTCATTACTGAGACCTTGGATGGCTTTATAAGAAATTTCTTTTGGTAATCTGATTTTGTCCAAGTAAGAAGTTGCTTTTAAAGAAACCAGTTCTCGTTTGATATACCCTTCATATTTTACCTCAATTGCAATTCTTCTTTGAATGCTAACAGGATAACCGTCTAAGAAATTTACATCATTGATATCAAGGCTTGGTTGTTTTAAAAGCTGTTTTATCGTTTCTTTTGGGCCCAAAGTTGTTTTGACTTTTCCTTCTAAAGATTCGATTTTTTTTGTTTCAATTTCACGCAACCCTTGTTCTAAAAGAGCTTTGCGTTCTTTAAATTTTTCATACTCATCATCTTCAATTAAACCAACAGAGCGTGCTTTTTCTGTGAGTCTAATATCAGCATTATCTTCTCTTAAGTAAAGCCTGTGCTCTGCACGAGAGGTAAACATACGGTACGGCTCTCTTGTTCCTTGAGTGATTAAATCATCAACAAGAACTCCTGCGTAGGCTTCTGATCTGAGGAGTGTAAAGCTTTCACTTGCACCTTTTGCTTTGAGAGCTGCATTTGTTCCAGCAATCAAACCTTGAACCCCTGCTTCTTCGTATCCCGTTGTACCGTTAATTTGGCCTGCAAAGTACAGATTTTCAATACGTTTTGTTTCGAGGGTAGCTCTTAGCTCCTGTGGATTTACATAATCATACTCAATAGCATAACCAGGACGAATGATCTCAGCTTTTTCAAGACCTTTTATGGTTCTTATATATTTTAGTTGTGCATCAAGAGGAAGGCTTGTGGAAATTCCATTAGGGTAAACTTCGCAAGTATCATAACCTTGTGGCTCTAAGAAAATTTGATGACTTTTTTTATCTGCAAAACGTTTAATTTTATCTTCAATGGAGGGGCAATAACGAGGACCTTTAGCTTTAATAGCTCCACTATAAAGAGCTGACTCGTGCAGATGCTCTTCAATCACCTTATGCGTTTTTTCATTGGTGTGTGTGATATGACAAGGAATCAATTTTTGAGTGATTTTTTCTGTGCTGTAACTAAATGGGATGATAGTTTCATCGGAACCTTGCTCTTCTAGTTCGCTATAGTCGATTGTTTTAGCATCAAGTCTTGGAGGGGTTCCTGTCTTTAAACGATCGACTTCAAAACCAAACTCTTTGATACACT
>CANFEH010000111.1 GCA_947445855.1 Zetaproteobacteria bacterium | reverse complement strand
CATTCTCATCCACAACATTCTCATCCACAACATTCTCATCCACAACATTCTCATCCACAACATTCTCATCCACAACATTCTCATCCACAACATTCTCATCTACAACATTTGCGTCTTTTTTTATGCCACTAGTTGGTTGTTCAGATGTATCAAGAGAAGGGGCAACAGATTCTTCCTGACTAATCGCTTCTTCTTGCAACATAACAGATTTTTTATTATCGTTTGCTTTTTTTATAGAAGTAGGTAAACAACCTCCAAGAGTGATAAATAAAATCAAAATGCTAAAGTTTTTAAAAAAAAGCATATTTTTTTCCCTTAAAATATTTATAGATAGAACTTACATATATCTTAAGAGAAGAATGTTAAAAAAATAGTTATTAGGGGAGATTGCTTGCGAGTTTCTTTAAGATATAAAAAATACAAGAAAAAATCTCTGTTTTAAAGATAGGAAAAACTTAACTACCTCGTATAGCCTGAAGCTCCCAATTTTTCTCTTTAGACTGAGCGTATTACAAGAAGTCTGTCTGAGGAGCTCCAAGTGTTCCTTTAAGATGTACTTTCAAAGCACCCTCCTCAGAACCTGGAGCAAAAAATCCAAGCATCATTCCAAAATTCTCTTTTAAAGCCTTATAGAGTTCGAGTTTGATGTTTAAATCAAGCTTTGATGCTAGAATATCTTCTTCTTGCTTTACACTTCCTGTCACTTCAAGCTTCATTCCATCTGAGACAAAACTAGTCTTTGGATCAACCGTGAAGGATCCTTTGCCTAAAGAAGCCAAAATGTGAGCGTCTTGGAACTGTTGAAAAGGAAGAGAAAGCACGTCAAGACCTGCGTTCACAAAAGAAATATCAATAGTTCCTTTTGAATCCAAATAATCACCCTTATCAAACTCAAAAAAAGTGTTTGATTTAAGCTTACCCACAAAATTCATATCCCTAAATGCAGATTTCATCACAGGATTCAGATCTTTTTCGCTAGCTTTTAAACTAAGAAAATAATTAATCATAGGAGCTATATCAAAATTATCCGCTTCAAGAGATGCGTAGCTAGGAAGAATCATTTCTTTTGGAGAAATAATATCCATCAAACCTAAATGAAGTCGTAAATCCAAGGTCCCCTTAGAAGAATCTTTTAAAAGAATAGAAACTTTTATCTTTCCAAAAATAATTGAAAAAATACTGACATGAACTGTCACATGATCTACTAGAAGTTCTCCAGCTCCTGGACGATACATGCGAAGATCATCCACATCGATTCCAAGAGGAAAAGATGGATTCAAAGTCTTAATAGAAACAAGAGAAGACGTTTCCCTAGAAATTATATTAACAATTTTTTCTTTCAAAATTTGATAAGGAAAGCTTAGATAAAGAAACAAAAGAAAGGAGAAGATTCCCACCAATAAATATAAAAAAAACTTTTCTACAAAACGCATAGCTTACCCAAAAAATTTGTTTTTAAGACAGTTGAAAAGCTCTAAAAAAGACTTGTACCTCAAAGTAAAGCTTCTTCCCACTCAAATCTCTAATACGAAGATCTTTCACCCTGATATAATTTTGACTTTTCTCAATTGTAGAAATAAACTTCAAAAGCTTAGGCAAAGAAATAGAAGCAATAACAATCTCCACATCTTGTTCTGACAAAAAAGAAGACAGCTCCTCTAAAACAACTGTTTCTGCTCCTTTAACCTTTGTACTTCTAATTTCCACACCAGTTTCTGAAGAAATTTTTTCAAAAAAAGGTTTAATACTAAAGCCTTGTAATCGACTTTTAATCCTGCCCTCAAGAAGTTTTAAATCTGCTTTAGCTTCTTCATTTTCTGCTTGATGCACATAAAACTCGCGTAAAGCCACAGCACTCGCATTCAAGCTACTATCAAGAGCGTTTACTCTAGAAAAGTAGAGGAAAAATATACTAATAACAAGGAACCCAAACGCAGAAGCCAAAGTAGCTAGAACAGCAGCTCTCCTCTGTGAAGGTAGTTTATAAAAACTGTCCAAGGCAAAATCAAGACGTTCATTATTTTTGCCAAAAACAAGATCCCTTAAGAAGTTAGAGATTGGAGCGAATTTTTCACTCACAGCAGATCTTAAACCATCAAACATATCTTACTCTTTTCTTGTTTAAATCTCATTCTTCTTATAGACGACCTCGTATTTACCGACTTTCAGATTTGAACCAGGTTTTTTATCAGAAGACTTCTCTAAAAATTCAGAAAAATTTTTTATACTGGTCATAGCTTTCTTGAATTGATCAAGAATTTCAAAATTTTCTGCTTCAACCCTTAATTGTAAACGACCAGCACCACTTGGATTATCAAGTAAAAAATAGTACTCTGTGACATCAATTTTAATATCATCTGACAAAGCTGAGCTAATATCATAAAGACTCTTCAAAGCAGAACTTTCGCTATCAGCAACACTAAAATTATCAACTGTACTTCGAAGCGAATCTGTATTCGTTTTTATCAAATTAAGAGCTGTACTATGAATTTTTGAAAAATCCCCACCGCTCTTATCAAGACGAGAATTATAGTCAGGAAAACGTTTTAAAAACTCTGCTTTATAACTAGCTTGAACTTTTTCTATCTCTTTTGAAAAAAGAAAATATTTACCACCATACGTCACACTTAAAGCTAGAAAAATAATTGAAGCATATTTAAGAACACGATTAGATGACTTAAAAATAGCACCATAATCTTGGATAAAAGCAAACTCACCTTTTCTTAAGTTTATTTGAGAAACTTTTTTTGCAGAAGCAACAGCTCTTAAGGATATTCCTAGACCTTGAGTCAAGAGACTTTTCTTTGAGTCCAAACTCTCAGTAATTTTTAGCTTAGAAACATCAAACTCAGAATGAAGTACTTCTGGTCCAAGATTCTCTGACATGTAAATATCAAAGTTTTTTATCTCACTTGTGCCACCAGATAAATAAATTTTATCTAAGGGAGCCTTGTCCCAATTTTTAAAAGCATAAAGAGTTCTGCCGAGTTCTCTCATAAGAGAACTCAAAGCAAGAGTCATTCTTTCTGCTACAAAAATATCCTCCGAAGAAAGCCCTTGTGTGGAACCCGGTTTGTTTGTGATAACAGTGCTCACGCGATGCTTAATTCTTTGTGCCTCATGATAGGAAACGCTTAAGTCACGAGCTAAAAAATCAGTGACATACCGACCACCAATATTAATCGACCTAAACATTTTGAGAAGTCCTCCTTGCACAATACAAACAGAGGTCTTTTCATGTCCCACATCAATAATAGCTGAGCACTTATCAGAATTAACTAGATTCAAATAAGGCAACAAATTGTACAAAGAAAGGCTGTCAATATCGACAACTTTTGGGTCAATATCAACACAAAGCAAGTGATTTAAAAAACTAGCGACAAACTCTTTCTTTGTAAGAACAACTAAAACATGAGTTTGCCCAGCACTTGTGCCAATAATT
>CANFEH010000110.1 GCA_947445855.1 Zetaproteobacteria bacterium | reverse complement strand
TAATTTATCTATTACTCGAGATCTTAAGTCATCACTATATGGAGCAGGCATAACAAATCCAAAAAATCACAACATATCAATATTATTATAAATATCAACCTATATTGGAAGGGCTATATCTAATTTCAAGACGAATCAAGTTAACTTTATCAGCCTTGAAACATCTTCTTCTGAAACACTACGACTGGATTACCTATTTATTAAAAATAGATTATTAAAATTTTATGTTGATGGAAAAGAAATCGAAAAAAAAGAAGACACAGGCCTTCTCTATGCTTTGATCCCAAAAGGAAAACATAAAATCGAACTAAAATTTACAAACAAAAGAGGATTAGTTTTTAATTACAGCTATCTCCTTTACATAACTCTTCTTCTAACCATAGGACTATTACACCTAAAAAGAACTAAGTCTCCACCTAAGTGATAAGTTGTTTTTTGCAACATTCTCTGTTACACTCAGCACCAGTGGACAGCTCACATTAAAATCAAATATCTCAGAGGATACTCCTCTGAAAAATCTTTCTTCTAGAAACAGAATAGGAGCTTAGGCCTTTATGGATTTTTTCACTATTCTTTCACTAATTTTTGTCACAACCGCAGGGTTTAGTGTCATTAACTGCCGCTACTGGAAGCTTCCAACTACGATTGGCCTCATGATTAACAGTATTATTATGTCCTTTGTTTTGATCTTAATCGGAGAGCTTTCTTTTTTTTCCGACTCTCTCACATGGGCAAAAGAAACCATTCATCTGATAAAGTTTGATGAGCTTGTCATCAGAGGGATGCTTGGCATTCTTCTTTTTGCGAGTGCACTCCATGTCAACTTCGAAGACCTTTATAAAAATAAAATGGTAATCGGCTTACTTGCCACTGTTGGAGTTGCTTTTTCTGCCTTTGGTATCGCCTTTACTTTGCAGTTTCTGCTCAAACTCATTGGAATTCCTATTCCTTTTCTTTATTGCCTTCTCTTTGGAAGTATTATCTCTCCAACCGACCCGATTGCTGTCATGTCTATTTTAAAGTCCCTTGGAGCTTCTCCTTCTTTACAAGCAAAGATTGCTGGAGAATCACTTTTTAACGACGGAGTAGCAATTGTCATGTTCAGTGTTATCTTCGGAGTTCTCTACAAAGGAGGAAGCTTTGAGTGGAGTGCAATCCTATGGCTTTTTGTCAGAGAAAGTGTTGGTGGAGCTTTACTAGGCCTTCTACTTGGTTATCTTGCTTACTTAACCCTAAAACTTGTGGATGACTACATAACAGAAATTCTGATTACTATCGCTGTTGTTTTTGCAGGTGGGTCTCTCAGCCATCACCTTCATGTGAGTGAGCCCATTGTAGCCGTATGCGCTGGACTTCTTATTGGTAACAGAGGGCGCCAACTTGCTATGTCTGACAAGAGTTCTGAACATATCGATATTTTTTGGCACTTGGTTGACGAAATCATGAACTCTATCCTTTTTGTGCTCTTAGGACTTGAAGTTCTTGTGCTGTCTTTTAAGTTTACCTACTTTCTTGCTGGCATTCTCGCTGTCCCTGTGGTTCTCATCACTCGTTTTATAGGTGTTGCTGGAATTATTAACCTCCTAAGATTGAAAAGAAGCTTTCCAAAAAAGGTTATTCCTATTCTCACTTGGGGTGGACTAAGAGGAGGGATTTCTATAGCCCTTGCTCTTTCTCTTCCTGAAAGTGAGTTTCGAGAAGTCATTATTTCCATGACTTTCATCGTTGTTATTTTTTCTGTGATTGTTCAAGGACTGACAGTCAAACGTCTCTTCCAATAATTTTAAAAGAATATCTTCATTTTTTTTAAGTATCCTAGTTTTCTTTTGTCACCATAAACTCATCTAAGACTCTACCTTTTGTGGTCACAAAACGGCCTCTTGCTTTTTTCTCCTGACCCCCAAAGTTTAATTCTAAAAAGAGAACTCCAAAATCAATTGTGTTTTGGTCATCTTCTTTTAACTCATCCAGATTATCAACACACGAAAGAGGTTTAACAGGCTCTCTATTTTTTACCACATAATTTGTCGTGTAAATAGAGGCCCACCAAGGATCAAGAGCCCCCTTCAGGCAGTTATAAGGACGAAAAGACTTTCCTCCTGTGCCAATCACAGAAACAAAATTTTTCCCTGGTGCCAAAGTCACTTCATCATTTGCACCAATTGCACCATGATCTTTTAAAATATTACTCACCTCTGTCAAAGTTCTTGTTCTACCATAAGAGTGCTCATGCCCAGTAGCAACAACTGCTCCATGCGTCTGACAAAGCTTGTAAGGTGCCCAACCCACTTCACTTGGCTTGTGCCCCAACTGAAGACTATTTTGATTCTTATGCCAAGCACAGATTTTCCAATCTGAGCTTTTATTTCTCTCTAGAGCAGATCTAATAAAAGATTCATGGCCGATCCCTACACTTCCTACTCCAGAAAGAAGCATAAAAACTCCTTTATAATTACAGTAGGATTTTACTCCTAAATCTTTTACCCCTTGAGCAACTTTACATGTTCCTTGAGGCAGATGTTGTAATCTTTTATAAAAAAGTTCAACATAAGAATTCCACCCTGGTGCTTCATGGTTACCAGCCACAAGAAAGTAAGGGTATTTTTCTCCTAATATTTCGTTGACTTTCTTATCCCAAATTTGAGCTCCATAGTGATGATCTAAGTAATAAGAAAAATCTCCCAAATGAATCACCATATCTGCCTGTTCTTTTTTCACAAGCTCAAGAACAGACTCAAACCCCCTACCAACACCAGAGTCTCCAAATATTGCTACTTTAAAATTAGGGGGAGTTTTTTCATGAGACAAAAAAGAATCTTGCTTTAGGGAAATAAGTTGCTTTTTTTCATTTTCAATTTTATCAAGACTAGTGACAATATTTTCTTGATTTACTGGCTCAACAGAACATTTCAAAAGTATTAAAAACCAAACTGTTAGAACAAGCATTTTCACAACAGAGATCATGACTTCTGTCTCCTGATAAAAACGATATCAGCTTTTTTTCGACCATGAAAAATCTCAACACAAAAGCTTCTGAGATTTCGCAGTTATTTTCTGATTTTTGAAACTATTGAAGAGAAATAAAAGTGTAAAGATAAACTTTTCTTCTTGAACTAAGAGAGGTGTTTTTAAACGATTTTCCTTTATTGAAAAAAATCAATTTTACATGATATTTGTGAAAAACTTCTACCATGTTTTGTCCGGGTGTAGTGAACCACTTTTTATTCTCTAACTCAAAAAATTTCATATCGAATAATATCAAGATAATGACAGATCAAGAATGCGGCGAAAGACTTTCACAAAAAAGCTTGCTAATAAATTTTAATTTGATAGACTTTAATACAAATCTCCTACTCTTTTTAAACTCAAGCTCTTAACACCCCCTTAATAAAAAAAGTTTATATGAAACATTTTGTTTTTTTGATGCCTCTCATACTACTCTTTGCTTTAGAGCCTGTTCCCTATTAAATTTATGCTAAACGATTAAGAATAATCTTGAACATTCCAATGAAAACCATAGAGCGTCCATGATGAGGATCTACCTCATAGTCTCGAGCAAGTCTCTTTTGTCGTTT
>CANFEH010000109.1 GCA_947445855.1 Zetaproteobacteria bacterium | reverse complement strand
TATAACAAGGTTTCTTTCGAAGAATGATTTTAGCTCGAAAGATCTTTGGGCGTTGGTCAAGACTACAGTTCGGAGTATAGAAGATTCTGATGATGGTTTTTTCATGAAATAACTATACTAAAAAAACAAAGTGCGTAACATCAGTTATTTAGGTTTTTTTTCAGCATTTGATAAGGAGTCAGTCTTGTGATCTCAAAATTGCCTAATGTCAAAATAAATAATTCATTAGGATTCGCTACATGTCGGAGCAACATTATAACCATATCATCATTCAGCTTTTTTATAGCAACAGTCAAAGGAGTATAAGGATTTTCTTTTGGACTAGCTATGTGATTTACAAAGTTTCCTTTCTTGCTCTGTTGGCTCTTTAGAATTTTTTCAACTAGATCAACGTTTCCATTTTCTACAGCTGTCAATAAAAATTCAGGCGTAAAAAGCACATAATCCTTTTTTTTCTTACCTTTTTTCCCAGCAGCTAAAGCTCTATAAGAGAAGAAATTAAATATTGCTAATACTAAGCAAATAGAAAAATATTTTTTCATACATGTCCCTAACGATAATATGATTTTTTGCTAGCGGATTTTAGCAAACTATTCAAAAAAAAGCAAGCCACGATATCGCGGATTTTCACAACCCCCTAAAATAAAAGATTTTATCTAACTCCAGACTCCTTTACTCCAAAGTCAGAAATCTGTTAAAATGAGATTAAGATCTACATTTTAAAACAGGTGTCACTATGGTTAAAAAGGCTCTTATTCTTTTGTTCTTATTTTTTATTTGTTCTTTTTCTGCTTTTTCTTTAGGTGTAAGTTGGAACTCAGAAGATCTTTATGACTCTCTTCCTACTGGAGAAGCTTTCGTTCGAGTGAAAGAAATGCAAAGTACTTATGATTACAATAGCTCAAGTTCAAACAATTATGGAAAAATAGCCAACTACGCAAGTTCTTACTCCTGTTCTCAGGAGCCTTATAGTGTGATTGCTCAGTGGGTTGAAAACTTAGATGAATCTGCTGAAGCAAGCATTAAAAAATATCAAGGAGCTTGTTACACAATTGCTCGATTTAATTATAATTGTCCAGGAGACTCTCTCATGGTTGGAGTCGGTAGTGATTGGAATCCTTACAATTGCAAAGAAGGAGAATGCGAATATTATGACCGTGTTTTCAATTTCTTCTGTGCTTTCCCTAAAAACACAGAGGGAGAACTCTTAAGAGTTCAAAACTGTACAGAACACCCTTATAAATTCTCTGAAGTCGATCCAGAGGGAGAAGGGAAATCAAGTTCTTCTCGCGTATCTATTGATAAATCTCTTGGCACAATCACACAACCAAAAACAAACAGCACCTTAACCTGTCCCAACAATAAAATTCTAAAGGGATTAAAAAGCTGGTATAATAAAGAAAATAAAGATCGTGAGTTTTCTATTTCTTGTTGCGAAGTTTTTGATCAAGAAGAAGAAAAAGCTTACGTGATTGATACAACAAAATGCAGCCAAACAGACTATAGCACTTCTCATAGTGATTATGAAAAAATTTGTTCTTCTTCGGATGGAAAATTTATTTATCAAATCAATTCTAAATATCTCGAATCACAATCTGACCGCACACTCAACCTTAATTGCTGCTCTCTCACTAACAGCTTATGAAGTACGTTTTCTATAGGATTTAATCATCTCAAAGCGCTCCATTTGATAATTTTTAGAAGAATTATCAACAACAGGTTTGTAATGAGTCTCTACAGAGTTCTTAGAAAGCATTTCATAAAATGCTGTTGAAGATTCTTTCAACATGTTAAAACGTCTAGAAGCCTGTTCGTCTGGACTCCACCGCTTGAACCAGTGATTTTTATCCACCTGACTTTTACCATCTCCATAGGAGCTATAGTAGTTGAGTTCAGGGTGACGCTTATTAAAATCTTCATGCCGGTAACTACTACCCACAAACCATTTATAAGAACCACCTTTTTCAAAAAGTCCCTTGGTATCATCGAGCATAGCTTTCCACACATAGATTTGAACGTGTCTTTCTTCTAGAGGTAAATGAGCATGAGATATATAACGAATAGAACGTCCCTGAACTTGTTCAAAATGACTATTATTTCCAATAGGCTCTAAAAAGTGCATTTGCCTTGTACCTTTTAAATCAATACCTTCTGAAATTTCTGGATGAAGTAACAAAAGTTTTGATTCATCTGTGTTGTAGCGCTTTATGATTTCTCTTTGTTCTGTCACACTCTGAGCAGAAGATAAAACTTCATAACGATTTTTAAAGCCATTTTCATCTAAAAATTTTACGAAAAGCTCAATACCGTTTTCCTTAAAAAGGGAGTAAACAACTGTCTTCTTGAGAGGTTCTTGTAAGGTTTTAAGAATAGCCTGAAACTTCGGGGGGTCTTGAAAATCACCAGAATCGTCTTTTAATCTAAGGTTGCCAATCTCAAGCCCTGCATTTTTATCTTTTCTATACTCAGAAAGTAAGGTTGATCCGAGAACTAAAAATTTTTCATCAGAATAAGAGCTAAATTGAGGAAAGAATAATCTCAACTCCTCTGCTTTCAAGTCTTGCGAAGCAAAACTAAAAAAAAGACGATGTTGCGCAGGGGTGTAAAGCACTTCTTTCATCTCAATAGTACTATCCGGGTAGTCTTTGTTATTACCAGAGCTTGTATAGCCAGAGAAAGAAATACTTTCCCCTGCATAGTAACGAAGTTTACTCGGATCAAATTTTCTAAGAGGGAACTTATGCACTGGATAGAAAACAAAATTCGCAAGAGGCAAAATAACCCCAACAGACCCAATAGCAGCTGGTATAAAAGTTAAAAATCCTATCATTTTTGCAAGCCCCACAAGAGAGGCTATATTAGAAACAACAAGACTCTCACTGATATGGCCTCGCCAAAAAGCCATGTTTTTTAAAATATTTGTGTACTTTATACGAAACTCTTCCCTGTTAACAGGGAGAACAGTTTCACCGGATACAAGATTTAAAAGATAAGCAATATCAGATTCATCCTCTTGAATAGGCGTAGCTGTGAGTGCAAGTATTTTATAAGACCCTTGAAGAGTTAGATAAAGATCTGTGTACTGTGACTGCACCTGTGTGTCTGGGTTTGTAAGAAATTTTGTTAAATTATGAGCTTCATCCATCAGAAGAATAGTTTTTGAGAAATCTCTTCCCACAAGTTTCTTAGGAGCATCTGCATAAGAAACAAACTCATAACGAGAAAAATTTTTCACAGGAAAATTTTTTAGACTATCAATCCAGCCAGCTTCCAAATAACTGGGAGCAATAATAACCACTTTTTCTTCGTCATAAAGTTCTGAAAAAAATATAGACAAGTATGTTTTGCCCGTACCAACAAAATGGTTAATCAGAAGACCTTTGCGATTTTTATCTGTATAAAGATAATGAACAGGGATTATCTGCTGAGTTCTTGGTTTAATTTTTATCTCTTCATACTTACCAGAAAACTCATCTTCGATCTTAAGACCTTTGTATTCAAGCTCACATTTATGACCACAAGAAGTTTCAAAGCTTACACAAGATTGAAAAAGAAACAAAACAACAAGCATGAAGGAAGCTTGTCTTTTAAAGAAAAGAAAATGACTTTTCAAGATAGTT
>CANFEH010000108.1 GCA_947445855.1 Zetaproteobacteria bacterium | reverse complement strand
GATAAAGTCTTGCATCCCTTAAATATGGTAACGCTAAATAAATCCCTTCTCAAACTGTTAGCAGAAGGAAAATTCTTTGGGCAAAAAGAGCTCCCTTATGTCGTTTCTGAATTAATCCCTGAGCTCAGCCTAAAATTTCCAATAGAAATTCTCTCAAATAAAATACCAAATGCTATCCACACAAAACCAAGAGTGGAATTCTTTCTGGAAAGAAAAGGATTAAACCTAGAAACTGTTGCAAAAATTGTCTATGGTGATCCCATTATTGCTACCATTGAAAACGCCCAACTGGCTCTAACAGGCAAAGGAATACCTGTTAGAAATTTAGAAGAAGAAACAAATTTACAAATTCGTTTTCATAGCCATTTCAATTTTCATTTAGAAGAAAATCATCAGCTCACAAGCAAAGAAGCTATAGAGTTTGTGCAAAAGCTTGGAGACTGGAAAAATAACATAAAAAAAGGTTCCCACACAGATCAAATCACTCAATTTTTTTCTGTTCATAGAGGCCTTAAGAACTATCTATCCTTCACACAAAAAGATAACGTGACTGAGCTCTCAGTACAGTTTAAACTAGACTCTATGACAGATGAAGGTCCTAAGACCCTCGGTGCAAAGACAGAAGATGTTTTAAGAGCTTGGAGAGATGGTGAAAGTCTTGTGCCACTGATAGATGGTGGTTGGGCAGAAATTCCAAAAGCATGGCTTGACTTGCATGCAGAAAAGCTTTTAGAAATCCTACAAGCCTGCAGAGAAAAAGGAAGTATCCCGAAGTTTATTTCTCATAGTGTTATGGATTTTGTCAGTCAACTAGATGAAGATATCACAATCCCCGAGTCTCTTAAAAAAATTAGTGAAGAACTGACCTCGTCTAGTCACGAAATCCCTGCTCTTCCAGCTGATCTTCAAGCGTCTCTTAGACCTTACCAAGAAGAAGGAGTCAGTTGGCTTTATTTCCTGAAAAAAAATTCTCTTGGTGCACTTTTAGCAGATGACATGGGACTTGGGAAAACTCTTCAATCGATCTGCCTTTTACAAAAAAGAAGTTTAGTAATTGCTCCTACGAGCGTTATCTATAACTGGGAACAAGAAATTAAACGTTTCCGTCCAAAACTAAAAATAAATGTTTTTCATGGTCTATCTCGAACCTTAAAAGATATTGAAGAGTCTGTCACCTTGACAACCTACTCCATTGCTCGTCTTGATCATCATCTCCTGTCTAAGACAACTTGGAACATAATTATTTTGGATGAAGCACAAAATATTAAAAATCCAGAAAGCAAAATTTCTCAAGCTATTTTCAATCTGGAAAGTCACTTTCGATTAGCTCTAACAGGAACACCAATTGAAAATCATTTAGAAGATATTTGGAGTTTATTCTATTTTCTCAACAGAGGACTCCTCTCTTCAAGGAAATCTTTTTCTCAACGTTATGTGAAACCAGGTGAAACAAATGATGAGAACTTAGCTCACCTTAGACATAAATTAAAGCCATTTGTCCTAAGAAGACTTAAGTCTGAAGTAGCAAAAGATCTTCCACCACGAACCAATGTGATTCTTTACAATGAACTCGAAGAACATGAAAAAATTACTTACAAAGCCATCGAAGCTGCTACTAAAAAAGAACTTCTTGAACAAATGAATCTCAAAAGTAGCAATATGATGAAAGTCCTTGAAGCCTTGTTACGTCTAAGACAAGCAGCTTGCCATATCGGAATGCTCCCTGGACAAGAAGCAATATCATCCTCTTCAAAAGTCTCACTTCTTATGTCTTGCTTAGAAAAATGTGTAGAGGGTGGACATAAAGCTCTTATTTTCTCACAGTGGACTAAATTTTTAGATCTAATTGGTCGGGAAATGAAAACACGTTCTATGAAATTTTTAAGAATTGATGGAACGACACAAAAAAGAGGAGAGATTGTCAAATCTTTCCAAGAATCACAAGAACACCCATTTCTTTTACTTTCTTTAAAAGCTGCAGGCATTGGTCTCAATCTCACAGCAGCTGATCATGTGTTCATCATGGACCCATGGTGGAATCCTGCTGTCGAGCAACAAGCAGCTGATAGAAGCTACCGCATTGGACAAGACAAACCTGTTATCGTTCATAAGATTGTCACAAAAGGAAGTGTAGAAGAAAATATTCTTAAGCTTCAAGAAAAAAAGAAAAGCCTTGCAAACGCCATTATTGGAGATAACAATAAAGCTTACAAACTGACTCGTGAAGACATGATTAGCTTATTCCAATAAAAAGGCTATTCTCATGATAAATATCAAAAACTTCGAAAAAGCCTGGGCTGTTATTTTAGCTGGAGGTAATGGAACACGTTTTTGGCCAAAGTCATTGCAACGTAGACCAAAACAACTAGCTATTCTTGGTACAAACAAAAAAACTATGCTCGAAATGACACTTGATCGTCTGGATAGTATTATCCCAAAAGAAAGACGAATTATCGTGACAAATGAAGCACAAATGGAGCTCACAAAAAAAATAGCTGCAAAAAGTTGTCTACACTTTATTCCAGAGCCTGTAGGAAGAAACACTGCAGCAGCTCTAGCTATAGCAGCCCTTGAAATTAAATACTTAACACACTCTGATAACGATACCGTGATGCTCTCTTTCCATGCTGATCACATCATAAAAGACTCTGATCTGTTTTTAAAAAGTTTAGAAGAAAGTGTGAGAGTTGCTGAAGAAAATTACCTTACTTTAATAGGAGTTAAACCAAAGACCCCAGACACAGGTTTTGGTTATATCAAAGCGGGAAGCAAGATAAACAAAGAAAATATTTATGAAAGCTACGAAGTTCATCACTTTTTTGAAAAACCAAAAAAAGAAGTAGCAGAAGCCTACCTAAAAGAAGGAGGCTATTTCTGGAACTCTGGGCTTTTTGTTTGGAAGAATAATGTTTTTTTGTCAGAGATAGAAAACAAGTTAAGTGACACTTTCATAAAATTGTCACACTTTTATGAAAAAAATAGAAGTCAAAAAAATCCTTTTTCACAAAAAAATTTCATAGAACTCTATAAAAACCTTGAAAACATTTCTGTGGATCATGCTATCTTTGAAAAAAGTAAAAAAATAGCTATGACAACAACCAACATGAACTGGATGGATGTGGGAAGTTGGGACGCTCTTGCAAAAGCATTTCCAAGAGATGACAATGGAAATGTAACCTCTGGAAATCATTTTCTTTTTGAAACAAAAAACTGTGTAATTGATGCAGGTGATAAATTTGTAGCAACTATTGGTCTTGAAGATCTCATTGTAGTTACTGTAGACAACTCTGTTCTTGTTTGCCACAAAGACAAAGCTCAAGAGGTGAAAAGAGTTGTAGAGTTTCTCAAAGAAAACGGTAAAACCGAATTCCTATAAAAATATTTTTCAACTTCAACTCAAATTGCACTAGAAAAAGATTTAAGTTCTTGATGAATACGTTCTATTTTTTGTTGGATTTCTTTTTTCTTTTTATGCAAAAATCTTAAACAGTCTTGGTACCCATCCATTACAGCAGACTCAATAGGTTTATTGGTATATCCTAGCTCTAAATTTCTTATGAAACAAAGGAAATAAGGATCATTATTAATTCCCAAAATTCGCTTGTCTAGGTTTTCAGCTATTTCCTGAAGACCGGAAAGCTCTATCTTAACTCTATCAAATTCTGATAAAAACGGAAAAACCAAAGGACCAGATGGAGCAGAAAAAATATCAACAGGGCTACGACGTAAAGGAGACGGAGTTCTTAAAGATCTTTTTTTAAAGGTTAAAGTATAATCTTCACCTGGAGTTTTGAAAGTTCTTTCTAATTCTTCACGATTCATTTTTAATAATTCTTGAGGACATTTTTCGCAAGCCTTGCAAAGATTTTTAAGTACTACTTTTGCATTT
>CANFEH010000107.1 GCA_947445855.1 Zetaproteobacteria bacterium | reverse complement strand
CACAAAGTTAGCATGTGGTGCCCATTGTTTTGTTTCCCAAGAGCTAGAGCGTGCTTTACCTCCAAGAGTAGGGTGGTTGTCTAAGAGGATAACACTGCCTTTAAAGCTTGAGTGAAGTCGATTGGCAACGAGAGCTCCTGCAAGTCCTCCTCCCACAATTGCTATGTCGTATGAATTCTCTTCTGTTTCCATAAGCTCCTAGTTTTAGGATGTAAATAAGTTTGAGTTTAGCAGAGTTCGCCTTTTTCTACTAGAGCCTTATCAAGAGAGAACTTGTAAAAATAACCTCTGAATGTATAGTGGCCCCTCTGACTATTTGACGCGCTACTTCTTTTGATTTTATTGCCTAGAAAAAGAAGTTTTACTCTATTTTGACAAATTGAGACTATGAAACAACAAAGAAATGAGATCCCTCTAAAAGTTATGAACCTGTCTAAGTCCTATGATGAAGTGAAAGCTTTAAAGGGGCTTAACTTCTCTCTTAAACAGGGTTCATGTGTTGGTTTGCTTGGGCCAAATGGGGCTGGTAAAACTACAACCTGCCATTTGGTGTCTGGACTCTTACAGCCAGATGCAGGTGAAATATTAATTCATGGCATGAGTTTTAAAAATTCTCGGCAAGAAATTTTAGAAAATATTGGAATTCAACTCCAAGAAAGTCGCTTTTACGAAAAGTATACGGTAAAAGAAACTTTTGAACTTTTTGCTAGCTTCTATCGTCGTCATAGAGATATCCGGGAAACACTGAGTGAACTTGGGCTTTATGAAAAAAAAGATAAGAGGTTATCAGCTCTCTCAGGAGGCGAAAAGCAACGTGTTTATCTTGGATGTGCACTCATTCATGACCCCCAACTTTTAATTTTAGATGAACCCATGACAAGCCTTGATCCCTCTTCACAAAAACAAACAAGAGAGTTTATTGCGAGTTTAAAAGATCAGGGCAAAACGATTTTGTTATGCACTCATAATATGAGTGAAGCAAAAAGGCTTTGTGATTCTATTTTGATTCTTGATCAAGGGGAATTAATTTGTCAGGGAAGCTGTGATGAGCTTATTGAAAAAATTTCAGGAAGAAATATTTTAAGTTTTTCTTTAAGAAACCCTGAGGAATACCCTAAATTAAAAAAACTTCTCCATTGGCTTCCAGATGAAGTTGTCCCTAATCAAGAATTAGGATTAAATGATGGTGTAGAAAAAGCAGAAGAGCTTTCTCGAGCCATGAAAAATTTGAATCTTGAGGTTAGCAAACTTAGTTTGAGAGAAGCTAACTTGGAAGATGTTTTTTTCAAAGCTACAGGTAGGAGTTTTCATGCTAACACGAAGTTTCGTTGAATTAACAAAGTGTCGTTTAAGAGAATTCATAAGAGAGCCTTCAGCTGCTTTTTTTGTTTTTTCTATGCCGATTCTTTGGATGATTATTTTAGGTCTTGCTTTTTCATCAAAGCATAAAGAAGAAATCTCTATTGGGGTTATTATTCCCTCTGTTTTGAAAGAAAGTAAAAGTACAGAAAAACTTCTTAAAAATTTAAGAAGAGAAAATCATTTTAAAATTGTAGAAGCCCCACAAACAGAGCTTCGGCGCAAGCTGAGACAAAATCAAATTTCATTTATTCTAGAGATAAACGAAGATTTTAATTTGAGTTATATTTATGATGCAACAAATCCAAAGTCGCTTTTGCATAAATATGAAGTAGACAATCTGATTCAAGCAGAGTTTGGTAGAAGAGACAGTTTAGCTACAAAGGATCATCCCTATACTCCATCAGGGAGTCGCTACATTGATTTTCTTGTGCCAGGACTATTAGCTTTAAGTTTACTTACGACAAGTCTTTTTGGTACAGGGATGATCATTGTTGTCAGTAGAAGAGAAAAACTTCTCCAGCGTTTTCTTGTGACACCAATGAAACCGGTTGAGTATTTTCTTTCGCACATCACAAGTCGTCTGATTATTGTTTTTTTTGAAGTTCTAGCTATTCTTTTAGCTGCTTATCTCTTTTTTGGCTTTTGTGTAGAAGGTTCTCTGCTGTCTTATTTTTTAGTTAGCTTTTTGGGAGCTCTCTGCTTTACATCGTTAGCTATTTTATGTTCTTCGAGAGGTAAAAACTCATCAGCTTATAGTGGTTTTTCAAATCTCATTATGATTCTTCTCATGTTACTTTCTGGTATCTGGTTTAGTCGTGGAAACTTTCCTATTTGGCTTCAAAACTTAAGTATCTTTTCTCCGTTAAGTGCTCTTGTGGATGCCCTCAGAAAAATTGCTCTCGAAGGAGAAAGTTTTTTTCAAATCACTCCTGAGATTTTTATACTTCTTGCCTACTCCTTTATCTTTATAGGATTAAGTCGCAAGACTTTCCGGTGGATGTAGTTCTTCTCATTTGTTTTTTTGAATTCAATTTTCTTTTGTTGCTTTTAACCAAACTTTTTTCTTTGTGACTGTTGGTATTTTTTTAAAACTCCAATTATTTTCTGCGAGTGAATCTCTCACACTACGAGCAACACTATAAGTCATGAGAGTTGCATTTTTAGTCGAAAATTTTGTCAGTAAGCTGAACCATTCTTTATCCCAAAGTCCTGGAGAAGTCTTAGGAGAAAATGGGTCTTGCCAAATGAAGTCAAAGTGCGGAAGTTTCTCTTTGTTTTCTTTTAAAAGAGTCTTTGCTTCGCCTAAGTGCACAAACCAGAGTGCTTTTTTTCTGCTTATGGGATGCTCAAAAACCTTTTTAAAAAAAGAAGGAGTTATTTCTTCAAAATCTTTCACTCTTTCACACCAAGAGTCATCCCAACTTTCTTGCCAAGAAGCTTTCGCTGTTGTGAGTTCAGAGAAAATTTTTTTATCTTGCTCGAGACTATGAATTTCAAGAGAAAAAAGTCCTTTACCAGAAAACCAAGCTTCTAAAGTGGAAAGAGCGTTATAGCCGAGTCCAAGACCAACATCACAGATTTTGATAACAGTGTTTAAATCTGTTTTTTCTTCTAAACATAGAGAATTAAAGCCAGAACCCATAATGTAAAGAGAGCGAGCTTCTAAAAGAGCGCCATCTTCTGAGTGGTAAAGCTCATTAAAGCTTTCATTATAGAGGGTTAGAGAGCCATCGTTTGTTTTTCTAAGCATTTTCGTATAGATACCTTGACTGGGAAAAAAAAGTACTATACCTTCCTTTGGTCTTTGACACTAGTCATAAGTCGTAATCGGGGCGTAGCGCAGTTGGTAGCGCGCGTGCTTTGGGAGCATGAGGTCGCAAGTTCGAATCTTGTCGCCCCGACCACTTTTTCTTCAAAGATAACAGAATCTTACAAGCCTTCTGATTTCTAAAGAAATACCGCCATTTCAAAATGGTAAGAAAATGGTAAGCGGAGATATCTTCGCAGGTCTCAATTGGTCATAATTGAGACCTAATTTCTTTGGCCAATTCAATTAATCTTTCATCAGTTCTATGGATATAACGGCGAGTTGTTTCCACACTTTTATGCCCCAAGAGACGGCGAATATCTTCAAGAGTTGCGCCCTTTCTTATCCAAATTTCTGTGCATGAATGGCGGAGCCCGTGAGGAGATACTCGTTTCACGTTAGCTTCATCACACATCTTCCTAAGTCCTCGGTAAAGCTTATTGTGATCCAACATCCCACCCATATAGGCAGGAGCGACGAACCCAAGAGGGAAGCGCCCTTTTCGATCTTTCAGATACTCAAGAAGGACTTGGGGTATTGGAACAATAAGCCAGTCCCTTTGCTTCGGGTAGGGGTCTATTTTTCTTTTCCCTCGTTTAAAAGCAGCACAAACCAGAATTTGGCTTTTCTCGAAATCTACATTTTCCCATTTGAGTGCTTGGATTTCAGAAGTTCTTAAAGCTGTTAGGGCACAAATCCAGATTGCAGGGCCAAGATAGTGATCCTTGCAGTATTCTAAAAGTTTCCATGATTCCTTTGGGCTAAGATATTCTTTCTCGACTAGGTAAACCTTTGGTCTATAGCCCTTCCAATATAGGTTGATATTTATAATAATATTGATATGTTGTGATTTTTTGGATTTGTTATGCCTGCTCCATATAGTGATGACTTAAGATCTCGAGTAATAGATAAATTATCAAACGGCTGGACT
>CANFEH010000106.1 GCA_947445855.1 Zetaproteobacteria bacterium | reverse complement strand
TGTAGCTTGTGTGTAGGTCGTATTCGAGACAAGAAACATCTTGCTAAAAAAGAAGGACGTGATGTGGCAGACGGTGAAATTCAAACTGCTTGTCAACAGACATGCCCAACCGGTGCTATTGTGTTTGGAAACTTAAATGACCCACAAAGTGAAATAGCTAAGCTTAGAAGAAATGGGCGAGCCTACTTGCTTCTTGGAGCTGATCCAAAGCACAAGCACTATGGTTTGAAAACATTACCTAACGTGAACTACCTAGCAAAAGTGAGTTTGGAAGACTCTCACGAGCAAGCTCATGGTGCTGGAGCTCATGAAGTTGAATCTACGGGTGGTCATCATGGTTAGTCAGAAGAGGATATTTCATATTTTTTCTAGCGTGGGAAGGAAGCCATGAGCGAAGTTATTTGGGATAAAACCGTTTCAGATGTGAATGATGGGATCTTGATTGGTGTCAACAAACCAAACCTGTCCTTTTATTTTGCGCTTACTATTTCTGTTACTTGTTTGCTCATTGGGGCTGTGGCATGGGGTTATCAAATCGCTTTTGGGATGGGAATTGCAGGTTTAAATAGTCCAGTTTATTGGGGTGTTTATATTACAAACTTTGTTTTTTGGGTTGGGATTGGACACGCAGGAACTTTGATTTCTGCGATTCTTTTTCTTTTTCGAGCTAAGTGGCGTAATAGTATTAATAGGTCCGCTGAAGCTATGACAGTTTTTGCTGTCATTACAGCTGGGCTGTTCCCTCTTATTCATGTTGGACGTATTTGGTTTGCTCCTTATTGGATGGCTCCTATTCCAAACACAAACAATCTCTGGGTGAATTTTCGTTCTCCTTTGATTTGGGATGTTTTTGCAATTTCTACTTATTTAACAGTGTCTCTTCTTTTCTGGTACATGGGTCTTGTGCCTGATATTGCTAGTATGAGAGACCGTTCTCATGGTTTTAAAAAGATACTTTTTAATTTTATGTCGTTTGGTTGGGTTGGCTCTCTTAGACAGTGGCATCATTATGAAGCTGGTTATGCTTTTCTAGCAGCTCTTGCGACTCCTCTTGTTCTTTCTGTTCACTCGATCGTTTCTTGGGACTTTGCTATGTCCGTTCAACCAGGCTGGCATACAACAATTTTTCCTCCTTACTTTGTAGCTGGAGCTATTTTGTCAGGTTGTGCGATGGTGTACACTATTGTTCTTCCTTTAAGACATATGTTTCAGATGGAAGGTTTCATAAGAAAAGAACATTTAGAGTCTCTCATTAAGTTGACACTGCTTACTTCTACAATTGTTTTTTATGCTTATAGCATTGAATTTTTTGTAGCTTGGTACTCTGGTAATGAATATGAATGGGCTGTTTTTCAAAAGAGGGCTTTTGGTCCTTATGCTTTTTATTTTTGGGTGATGGTTTTTTGTAACTGTCTTTTCCCTCTTGCTTTTTGGTCCCGTCGTGTCAGACAGAGTTATGTTTTGTGCTTTATTATTTGTGTGTTGATTAACGTAGGGATGTGGTTTGAAAGATACAATATTATTATCTCTAGTTTAGTTGAAGATTTTTTACCTGGTTCATGGGGGCATTATGAGCCTGCTCTTGTAGAGATGTTGATTACTGTGGGAAGTTTTGGTTGGTTTTTCACTTGGCTTCTTATTTTTTGTCGATTTTTTCCTATTGTTTCTATGTCTGAATTGAAACTAATTATGCCTAAACCGCTTAACCCAACTAAGAAACCCCATGGGGAGGTCTAAGTGAGCTCTGATGTGACAGAAAAAAAAGGTGTGCTAGCTGTGTTCAAGTATCTTGATGATACTTGTGAGGCTTTAAAAAAAATAAAAGGACGACCTGAGTGTCGTCAGTATGAAGTGTACGCTCCTGCTTCTTATCATGAGTTAATCGAAGTTGCAGAAGAGAAGATGGGAACAAGCCAGGTGAGATGGTTCACTCTTGTAGGTTGTCTATCTGGTGTGACCAGTGGTTTTGGTATGTGTCTTTTAGCTGATTATGATTGGCCAATTATTGTGGGAGGAAAGTTACCTGGAATTTATTCTCTCCCTGCTTATGTGATTTTTGGTTTTGAGCTCATGATTTTATTTGGTGCTATTGCTACTATTTTAGGAATGCTTGTCATGGGACGTCTTCCTAATCCAAAGAATCATGTTTTTGATTCAAGGCTGAGTGATGATCACTTTGCTATTTTTATTCCTAACATGGATAGAGACAGCGAAGTAGCTCAGGTTTTAAAAACATGTGGTGCTTGTGAGGTGAAAAGTGTTTAGCATAAAAAAAATTCTTTTTGGCTGTATCTTTGCGACCTTATTTTTTATAGGAGCTTGCGAAGATGACCGTACAATCACAAAGTTACAGTACATGCCTGATATGGCTGATGGGCCTGTGGCTAAGGTGGGGCGTTCCTTTCTTCTTCCTCCAGAAGGGAGTGTTGCTTACAACGCAATTATTTATCCAAAAACAATTGAAGAAGCTGAAAAATTTTTGTTAAGCCCATTTAATAATGTAGAGAATAAAGCAGTTGTTTTGAAAGAAGGAGCTCATCTTTTTTCGCTCTTTTGTAAGCACTGTCACGGTCCTAAGGCAGAAGGAAATGGAAGTATTGTTCATAAGTTTCCAAGACCTCCAAACTTAATGGAGGAGCGCTACAAAGAGAAAGCTGATGGTTTCTTTTTCTATCGTATTACTTTTGGAAGTGCCCTTATGCCAAGTCTTGGTCATGCTATCGATGCCGAAGAACGCTGGAAAATTATAGCCCACTTAAGAGATCTTCAGGAGAAAGCTCATGAATCCTAATGACCTTTATACACGTCGAGAATCTTTTTATTTTAAACCAAGCGGAGTTCTCAGAGGTTTTTTTATTTTTTGTTGTGTGGCAGGTTTAGTCCTATTTTTAGTTGGGCTTGCTACAGGTCAACAGCAAAGAGCCTGGGGAAGTTTTCTTTTTAATTTAATGTTTTTTTTCTCTCTCTCTCTTGGAGGAGTGGTTTTAGGTAGTATGCAAGATGTGATTGGCGCTGAGTGGGGAAGACCTATCAAAAGGCTACATGAGTCTTTCTCTGCTTTTCTTCCTTATGCTGTCTGTGCTTTTTTGCTTTTTTTTCTTTGTATTCGTTTTGAGCTTCTTGGTGCTCAAGGAGTTTATCCTTGGATTAGAGACCCTCATCTTATAGAGCATTTTCCTGGAAAAAATGTTTGGTTGCAGCGAGACTTTATGTTGTTGCGAGATGTAGCGGCTCTTTTTATTATGCTCTTTCTTGCAAAATGGCATATGGATCAAACTGTCCGAGGTGATTTCTTTTTTTTACAAGGAAAAAAAACTGAAGGGGAAGCTGCAGCTAAAGAATCGCTTAGGAAACTGCGTTATTGGTCAGCTCCTGTTTTATGTGTGCATAGTCTTTGTTTTTCTTTAATTTGTTTTGATCTCACTATGTCTTTAGCTCCTACTTGGTTCTCTACTTTATGGGCAGGGTGGTCTTTTTCTATTCTTATGCACATCCTGCTAGCTTCTATTTTAATTTGTATGTTTTTTCTGAGATCAACTCCTGTGGGAGCTTTTATCGGTAGGTCTCAGTTTCATGATATGGGAAAATTGCTTCATGGGTTCACTGTATTTTTTGCTTATTTGACTTTTGCTCATGTGCTCACATACTGGTACACAAATATTCCTGAAGAGACTTCTTATTTTTTAGCAAGACTTGAAAAACCTTGGATATATCTCGTTCTTCTTTCTCCTGTTTTAAGTTTTGTGTTTCCATTTTTTATGTTAATTCCAAAGGTTAGTAAATGGAATGCAGCTTTAACTCTTCCTGTAGCTTTTATTGTTATTTTAGCTCAGTGGCTTAATTATTTTCTAGTTGTTATGCCTGAAGTGATGAGTCCAGGTGAACTGTTTTTTCCTTGGTTAGAAGTTGGTTGTTTTATAGGGTTTTTAGGGCTTTTTCTTTTTAGTGTGACTCTTTTTACAAAGAAAGTGCCTCTTTTAAATATATCAGACCCTCTTTTGGCTAAATCTCTTTGTCATAAACACTAGGTTTTTTTTTCCTAGTCTCCGTCCAAGTTTTTTTTATTTCTTTTTAATTTAAGGAAAGCTGATAATCAGCCGAGTAGTCTGATATTAATTTTTTATTGCTTAACTGATGTTACGCACTTTGTTTTTTTAGTATAGTTATTTCATGAAAAAACAAGATTTAGAACTTTATACAGATTATTTACTAAGT
>CANFEH010000105.1 GCA_947445855.1 Zetaproteobacteria bacterium | reverse complement strand
GTATTTTTTCATGGCAACAGCCTTTGATTAAAATATGCAAAAAGATATTTTATCAGCTAAAAATAGGCTTATTTCCACTACTTATTGCTTTTACTGGGAACAGGCTCTAAAGGGGTAGAGTTTTCTACTATTCAAAACTTTAAAGAAAAGAATGCAAAACTTGAATGGGGTCTCATTCTTCAAGAAGGAAAAGATTTGCGCGCAGATTTCTTTATTAATGCCTCTTCTAGTGATGTTGGAAGGATTTTTTCTGTCCAGATTGATGACGGTGAGTCCATCGAAGTAGAAATCACAGAGGATGTGATTAATAGTGGAAAATTTAGTGTAGACCTTCTGTCAGTTTCAGAAGGTTTTCATATATTTAGAGTCACAGCTGTGAATGCCTATAAATCAGATTTTCAAGTACTCAATGTGAGACTTATAGCACTTGGTGCACAAGGCAGCGAAGCTCCAATCAATTCTTATGTTGTGAGAGAAAGGTGGCGTCCATCTGCTGCTTATTCTAGTTGGAGTAGTAGCAGTGGTCATGCTGTAAAAGCATGGATTATGGAGCTTACAAGTGAGAGTGAAGGAGGTCATTTTTCACCCATCACAACAAATTTTGGTTATTATGGTCCTATTTTTAAATCAGATAATAAAGCACTTGAGATGAATATGTCTTTTTGGGGTGATCAAGAAGGGCCTGTTAATAAGCAGTCTCACCTTTTGGGGATTGGGTCGAGTCAAGGTGTTTTTGGAAGATGGTCCCATGAAGGAACTGGTGTAAAAGTTCGCGATTGGCAAAATTTTGATTCTAATACATCTGGAACCTATACGATTGGTATGAGGTACAGTGATGATGGTGCATTTAGAACATTCTATGGTTATTTTTGGAATGAAGGGACTGAAGAGTGGCAGCTCTATTCCATTGGGCGTGTGTTGATTAAAAGTAAACTTACCTCACTCAAGACTAAAGCTTTCATAGAAGTTGTTGGTGGCGCAGAACAAGAGCGAAGTGGTCAAAAAATAAGAAAAATAAATTACAGAGGGTGGGTTAGAAGCTCTCAAGGTATTTGGTCTGAGTTAGATCAGCTTCATTTGTCAAAGGACAGTGAGTTTGTAAATAAGAACTCTGGAATAACTCCAGATGGAGAAAGATTTTTTACTTCGACGGGGGGATTTGTAAATCGAGCACCTTACATAGAAAGCCATGTTTTAACAAAAGGGGCATCAAGACAACCAGTGTATATGGAGAGTGATAAATTAGAAAAATTTGATCAAGTTCCTTATGTGCCTGTGGTTGAGCAAGCTTCTTTGAGTCGAGACAATGTGTTAACCGTTAGATTCAAAGTAAAAACTGAAGAAACATCTAATGTTACGCTTTATTGGGGCGAAGAAGACGGGCTGTCAAATGAAGTTAATTATCCTCATAAAACATCCTTTGTAGTTCCTGCAGGAGATAAAGATGCGCTTCATACAATAGAAATTCCTAATGTTGAAAATGCGCGATTTTTAAGAATGTTAGTAAAAGATTCGCGGGCTCAGATGTGGACTTTTGATACCACCTTCGTTCACTTTGATGATGGCTCCTTTGAGTAGAGGGTGCTTCGACTGTTCTTACAGTCAAAGGAACTCTTGTTTTTTTCTTTACTAAAATAATCTTCTGTTGTAGAACAGTGCGTTCTTATTACTTATGGTGGGATTGGCGAAGCGGTTAACGCACCGGATTGTGATTCCGGCACTCATCGGTTCAAATCCGATATTCCACCCCAGTTTAGATTTCAAGATTCCAGGTGCAATAAACGGTACCTGGAATTTTTTATTAGATGCTACTTGAAGCCATTCTTGGTTTCAAAACCCACACATTTTCTTTTGGTAGAATTGTTTTTTGAGCCACAATACCTTCTTTGTTGCTAGGGCTTAAATGACTATCCTCTCTTGTATTATAGATCACAGAGATGTTTTCTAATGAGTCTGGTGTTTCTTCTACAATCATGATTTTTTTTGGGGTTATGATGAAATCTCCAGCTTCTAGTTCTGATGGGTTTTTGACTTGATCTTGAGCTTTTAGGGCTAGCATAAGAAAAAGCACTTGAGACTCTGTGTAATTATCTCTTGAGACATTTCTTTGCTCTTTTAGGTTTTTCCATGCTTTTATGAAGTGTTTGATTTCAAACTTTTCTGGCAGATTGCTTCCAAAGAGGCAAAGCTCAGCGAATCCTGCAGCGTTTGTGCCTTTAAAATGAGTGATCGATGGCTCCCCTCCTATAGAATAACCGCTGTTTGGAATGTAAAGCAGGTCTCCCTCATGATCGTAGAGAGCTATTTTTTTAAGTGCTGCCTTCGCTTTTTTATTTTTGACAACCAAAGGTTGGTTCACTTTTAGGGCTTTAAGATTTAGGACGTGCTCTTGGGATATGTGTTGCAAAATATAAATTAAAGCAACTTTAGCTGCGACAACCTCTCTGCTGTGTTGCTTCATGATGTCTAAGATGTAACGATCTGAGAAAAAATTCTTGAGGAGATTGTGTTTACTTCCTGTTGTGTCATTTAAGAGGTTTTTGGCTTCTGTCAGAACAGATAGAAGATTGTTTAATTCAGTGTATTCATTTGAATACTTGTCTGTGTAGTCTGTGAGGGTTGCTTCTTTAAGTGTTTGGATGTCTTGTTTGATTTTAGAGAGGAGTTCATGGCGAGTTTTTTCTAAAATAGAAAAAATATCTTCGCCTTCTCTTTCAAGAACTCTTGTAATGCCTTTTTGTAGTTCATCAAAGTCTTCCATATTTCTTTTGTCAGTGTTTTTGATGAGTTCTATAGCTGTTTCAAGAATTTGGGCACCATTTCTAAGGGTGTTGGCAGAGAGCGTGTTCCCAAGCAATGGGATGGCAGATAGCAGTAGAAGTTGGATTTTTTTCACAACTAACCTCCTTTGTTTACTTATTTTATGAGTTTGCCTCAGTATAGAGGGAATTTAACTTTTGTGTCTAGATTTATCTGTTTTTTTAGAGGGTTATTGAAAGATCTGTGTTTTTTATCTAGCCTTTCTTCTTGCTCAGTTTGGTTTTTATTTTTAAGCAACTTTTGAGAAATCCCCTTGCTGCAATAGTTCTAAGGCTATTAGCTTATAAAAAAAGTCAGCTTTAGAAAGTAAGTTTCCTTGACAACGGCAAAGTTTTCCTTTAGGTTGAGTCACCCCTAAGGTAAGCCTGCGCTGCGCGTGCTTTAAACATGCAGATGTGAGCCAATGCCTCTATATTCTTCAGAAAACATAGAATAAGAAGCCCTGGTTTTGTCATATCATCACAATTTTAAATGTAATGTTCTTAGGATTAGCTCGTGTTGAAGCCTCTATATTGCAGGTTATACGGGGCTTACGTTTTTTTGGAATAAATCTCTAGTAAGGTTTTTATTGATGAATAAAGAAAAAATTCGGATTAAATTGCGTGGTTATGATCACAGATTAGTAGATCAGTCAGCTCAAGAAATTGTTGAGAGAGCTAAAAGAACAGGTGCTCGTATTTCTGGACCTATTCCTCTACCAACGGCTATTAATCGTTATACGGTTTTACGTAGCCCACACGTTGATAAAAAATCTCGTGAACAATTTGAAATGAGAACGCACAAAAGAACATTGGATATCTTAGATCCAAAACAACAAACTATTGATGCTCTCATGAAACTAGAGCTTTCCTCTGGTGTGGATGTGGAGATTAAGCTTTACCCGCGCGCTTCTTAGTGAAAGCAGCGACAGTGTATGAGAAGCTTTCTCTGGTGAGTATTTAATCATAAAACAGATAATAATCGATGTAGGTTAGAAAAAATGGCAAAAAAATCTGAAAAAGGGTTGATAGCAAAAAAAATCGGGATGACGCAAGTGGCCTTAGAATCTGGAAAAATTGTTCCTGTGACTTTGCTACAAATTGCGAATCAGAAAGTAACTAAAGTTCTTTCTGGTGAGAAGGATGGCTATGAAGCTTATCAGGTTGGTTACTTCGAAAAGGCTGAGAAGAACTTAAGAAAGCCTGATCTCGGTCGTCTTCGTAAAAATAGTGTAGATGAAAACTTCTCTAGATTTACTGAGTTTAGAACAAATGGCGAAGCAGGTGTTAAAGTAGGCGAAGCTTTAACAGCAGAACATTTAAAAGGTATCGAAGCTCTTGATGTCACAGGCATCACAAAAGGTCGCGGTTTTCAAGGATCTGTTAAAAGATGGGGCTCTACGATTGGTCGTATGACACACGGTTCTCGTTTTCACAGAAGACCTGGATCCCTTGGAGCTAACACATCT
>CANFEH010000104.1 GCA_947445855.1 Zetaproteobacteria bacterium | reverse complement strand
ATTTATGCACAGAGGAATTGCTGAAATCTTAATGACTGAAAAAATTCTTTTAACTTCTACTCCGGAAGAAGCTTTTACTGAAAAATTAACATCTGTTTTTTGTCCTCATGGACTTGGACATATGTTAGGACTTCAAGTTCATGATGTTGGAGGGGATCAAAAAGATATTTCAGGAACCCCTTGTGATAAAGATGTTCGTTTACCAAAAGCTCGCATGAACAGAAGTTTAAGAGACTCTGAGGTAGTGACTATTGAACCAGGGCTTTATTTTATTCCTTTTCTTTTGCAAGAAATGAAAGAAAGCAAACAAAAATCCCTTTTCAATTGGGGACTACTTGAAGAGCTCACTCCTTTTGGAGGAATTCGCATCGAAGATGATATGCTCGTTAGAACTGGAAGTGAGCCTCTTAATTTAACAAGAGCTCACTTAAGTTAAGCATGTGAGAGAGGATATGCTTACTCTTTTAGATAGGGATAACAGCTCAAATATTTTTCTAATTGAATGAGAGTCGTTTTTTGTTCAAGATCTGACAAAGAAGACTTCTCTAACTGTTGCCTATAGCCATCTAGGAGTTCATGCTCTTCATAGTTACGACAAGTGAGAAGTTCTTTGATAGGGTCTCCTTCTGTCACTTTAGACACAACCCAACCATCTTTTTTATCAGAATGAACTTCTACCTCATGAATAGCTCCAAAGAGGTTATGTTCATTCGCTAAACTTTCTTGGTAAGCACCAACTAAGAAAAATCCAAGGTAGTATGGTTTGTCATTTGGACTATGAAGGTCAATCACTGTTTTTGAACTTTTTTTGTCAATAAAATTTTTCAAACAACCATCTGAATCACAGGTTATATCAACGATAGTAGCTTGATGAGATGTTCTTTCATCATGACGAGAAAGAGGGAGCACTGGAAACAGCTGCCCAATAGACCAAGAGTCAGGAATAGACTGAAAAATAGAAAAATTTGCTAGATATTTAGATTCGTAAATTTTCTTAAGAGCTGCAAACTCTTCGCTCTGATATTTCTCTTGATAAGAATAGTGGAGAGCTTTCAAACAAATTTCTTTATAAACTTCTTCTGACACAGCACGTTCTTCAAGACTCAGATAACCTAGATTAAAAAGCGTATAAAGATCTTCATGGTGTTCTACTGCATCGTGATAGAATTCAACGAAGTTTTTTGGAGTCATGTTTTTTAAAACATAAAAAAGTTCTTTTAGATGTTGACCTGACTCCTTTGACTGAGAACTTATTTCAAAATCTTTAATGTTAGCAAGTTTTTCTTCTCCTTGAACTTCTCTAATATCAGTGACGACAACAGAGTGATAAGCTGCGATAACACGACCAGACTCTGAGACAATATTAGGTTCAGTAACAGCTTCGTTTTTACAAACTTCACTGATCACATAAACTGCGTCGTTTGCAAACTCTTGAAGACTGTAGTTCGCACTAGATTCTGAAGACGTTTGACTTCCATCATAGTCGACACCGACACCTCCTCCAATATTGAGGTAGCTTGGTGTGTAACCCATCTTAATAATTTTTGCATACACACGAGCTGCTTCTTTGAGAGCTTCTTTGAAGCGTTTAATAGCAGTGATTTGGGAGCCAATATGAAAATGAAGCATACTGAGTTGTGTTTTTAGGTCGAATGCGTCTAGAAGAGCGAGAGCATTCATCACCTCAATTGTTGTCAGACCGAACTTAGAGTTAGAGCCAGAAGAATCTTGCCATTTCCCGCTCCCTTTACTATAGAGTTTAACCCTAAGGCCAATAGATGGACACTTAGAGCGGTCTCTTTTTTCGGTCTTAATTTTATCAAGGATCATTTCGAGCTCGTCAGGACCTTCAACAACAAGATGAACCTTTCGTCCCATGTGACAAGCCAAAAAAGCCATTTCAATGAATTCTTTGTCCTTGAAACCATTGCAGATAAGAAGAGCATCTTCTCTCATCGTGTAACTAAGTGCAGCCATAAACTCAGTTTTGCTACCGACCTCAAGTCCCCAACCAAGATCTTTTCCACACTCAACAATAGAGTCGATAAACTCTCTTCGTTGGTTTACTTTGAAAGGAAATACTCCGTGGTAGTTTCCAGAATAGTTAAACTCCTGGAGAGCGTTGCTAAAAGCACTGTGCATTCTCTCAAGCTGATTCTTAATGAGCTCAGGAAAGCGAATAATCATGGGGGTGGATAAGCCTTCTTGTTTTGCTTTCTCAATCACATCTGGAAGAGAAATACCCACCGTGTGGTTTCCTTTAGGAGTACAGATGATGTCTCCTTTCTCATTGATAGAGAAGTAGCCAGCTCCCCAGTCAGCTATCCCAACTTTTTCAATTATTTCGAGTAGTTGCCTTGTATTTAGCATGAGTTGTTATTTACCTTTCGCTTTCTGAAAATCATCTTTTTTGTGCAAATGTTGATAAAAAAAGAGCTCTTTATCTTGCCTCTCACTAACGAAAAGAGTATCGTTTTCGAGCTCATAGAGATTTTTAAAGCCTGTTTTTTATTGAAACAGCCTTTTATATTATTGTTTTGATAAAATGAAAATAAAAGAAGCCCACTATAACAAAAAAATTAAGGTAGTACATGAAAATTATTGCGGGGGCCCTCAAAGGGATGAAGCTCTTAGCTCTAAAAGATGAGCTAACTACGAGACCAACCTCTGCTAAGGTCAGAGAAGCTATCCTTCATAAGTTAAATGAAGATATCCAAGAAGCTATTTTTATTGATTTCTTTTCAGGAACAGGGGCTATTGGTTTGGAGGCTCTTAGTCGTGGAGCCAGTGGTTGTTACTTTATCGAAAAAGACCTATCAGTCGTTAAGCTCCTAAAAAAAAATATAGACTTAGCTTCTCAACGCTTAGGAAAACAAGAAATTTACCCAAAAACTCTTCGTGTTTTATGCTTACCTGCCGCTAAAGCATTCCGGTCTCTAAGTTTAGAAGCTCACAGGAAGAGTCCAATTGTTTTGTGGGCTGATCCACCCTACAAGGATTTTCTTCTTTGGTTAAAAGTTTTGCAAGCTGAGCTCAGTAACTTACCTTCTTCGCTTATACTTATAGTTATGGAACTCAGTGTTGATTATTTGAAGCACCCAGATTTTATCCTGAGTTCTTGGAATAAAGATTTTGAAAAAGTGTACGGATCAACAGCAGTCGTTGGCTTTAGAAAAAATATTTAAACAAGAGGTAAAGTTTATGAGTAGAAAACACGTAGCTGTTTATCTCGGTAGTTTTGACCCTGTGACTTTTGGTCATTTAGATGTGATTGAGAGAGCTTCAAAACTTTTTGATCATTTAGTTGTTGGTGTTGGGAGAAATTCAAATAAAAAATTTTGTTTTTCTGCAGACGAGCGTTTTCAAATGGTGAAAAAAGAGTGTGGTCGTTTTGAAAATGTTGAAGTAAAGCATTTAAATGGCCTAGCAGTTGAGTTTGCTGTGTCAGAAGGAGCGCGTGTGATTGTGAGAGGTTTGCGAACAGAAGCAGACTATGCTTATGAAATGCAGATGGCTATGATCAACAAAACTCTTGAAGAAAAAGTGGACACAGTTTTCATTCCTACAAGGCAAAGCTACTCTCATATTTCTTCTAGTCTTGTGAAAGAAGTAGCTTTCTACGGAGGGGATGTTTCTGCTTTTGTCCCAGCTTCTATTGTTGAGATTCTTGCTCAACTAAAAAAAGGAGCTTGCTAAGTTCCTTAGTTTGCTTATGCATTTAGTAATCGAAGGAAAAACTTGATAATTCGACTTTTTAGCTAAACTAAACATAGAATTTAGCAACAAAAAAGAGCTCCTTAAAGAGATCCTTCCCAATATGAAAAAATTTATTATTCTCTCGAACCAAAACTCTACGATAAATATCTTTACAAATCACGACAATTGATCGAAAACTTTTTTGCAAAACTTAAAAATTACAGAGCCATTGCAACTCGTTATGACAAGCTTGATATAAGTTTTCTGTCTGGAATCTTTTTAGTCGCATCTACAATCTTGCTTAAATGACGATAGGCCCTAGATCTCAAACACTTTCGCTAGAAGCCTGGCCCAGACCCTAGCACCATAGGGTATATATCATAGGTTAATCTCCTGCTTTTTTAGCACCACCACCCTCTTCTTTGTGATCAGCTTCTGGCTTTTCTTCTTCTTCAGCTTGAGCGCGTTTCAAGGACTCATACTCTTCTTTTGGATTAAAGGTCTGTTGTTCAAGGTCAGTCATTTTTGACCAATAAGAGTTGTTTCTTACATAGTTAAAGTACTTAAGAGCCTGTTCCCTATTAAATTTATGCTAAACGATTAAGAATAATCTTGAACATTCCAATGAAAACCATAGAGCGTCCATGATGAGGATCTACCTCATAGTCTCGAGCAAGTCTCTTTTATCGTTTTAGCCAAGAAAAAGTTCTCTCCACAACCCATCTTTTAGCAATAGGGACAAAACCTTTTTGATTTGAAATTTTACCAGAAACCTCTACTGTAATTTT
>CANFEH010000103.1 GCA_947445855.1 Zetaproteobacteria bacterium | reverse complement strand
TTAAAACTTATGAAGATATCGTGGATGCTTGTTGTTACGCTTGGAACACATTCTGTGATGAAGACGGAAATATTCAAGAACTTTGCTCAAGGAGCTGGGCAAATTCTAACTTAAAATAAACCTCAATTATTTTACATAATTGGTATAAATAGTTGATACTTCTTCATAAAAAATCCCTTCGCTCTTAAATTATTTCTCTAAATTGTTGATAATGCTAAGAATATTGAAGAAAAAGCAAAAGAGCTAGCGCGAAACACAATAAATCAGTAAAACTCTCTTAAAAATGGTGATTAAAGCTACATCGATTATTCCTAGAGGTCTTTTATGAACTTTCAAAAAGCTATCAGCACTTTACTCGTTCTTCTTCTGATTCTTTCTTTCTCTATGACTGTCCTCAAGCTTGGGCCTCATTCGGCACTTATTTTAGGCCTTGTTGCCCTTTGTTTTCTTAGTTCACTCTCTTCTCGAGTCCCTTGGGAGAAGCTAGAAGATGGAATGAGAAAAGGAATCAACGAGGGAGCTTCTGCTCTCATCATCCTTGGGATGATCGGTATTACCATAGCAACTTGGAACTTGAGTGGCACACTTCCGACACTTCTGAGTTACGGACTTGATTTCTTTTCGCCTCGTTTTTTTCTTGTGAGTAGTCTTTTGCTTTGTATTGTAGTGTCAAGTTTTACAGGAAGCTCTCTCACAACCTGTGCCACTATTGGAGCAGCTCTTATGGGTGTTGGACAAGGTTTTGGAGCTGACCCAGCTGTGTTAGCAGGAGCTATTATTAGCGGTGCTTTTTTTGGAGACAAAATGTCTCCTCTTTCTGACACCACAAACTTTGTTCCGAATGTGGTGGGAGTAAACCTCTATGACCACATAAAAGCTATGACAGTCACAACAACTCCAGCTCTTATTCTTAGTTTTCTTTTTTTTCTCTACATGGGAAATGATTCACAGGTAACAAACCCAGAAAAGCTTTTTTCTATGCAAGAAGCTTTACACGCAAATTTTAAAATTAGTATCTTCTCTTTAGTTCCTGCAGCTCTTGTTCTTGTTTTAGCTATTTTAAAAAGACCTGTGCTTCCAACTCTTTTTTGGGGAATTGCAAGTTCTCTTCTGACAGCTGGAATCGTGCAGGGGAATTGGAATCTTACGCAGTGGTTTCAGTCTATGTACTTTGGAGTCAAACTTCCGATTGAACAAAAAGAAGTAGCTTGGATCATAAACCGAGGCGGAATTGAGTCTATGCTCTTTACGATTTCTCTTGTGATTATAGCTCTTATGCTAGGTGGTGTTTTAAAAGCCTCTGGCATTATTGAAGCTTTTGAAAAAAAACTGCACTCTTTATCTCTCAAAAAACGTGGCCTTTCTATTTTGGCTACTTTTATGGCTATATTAGTTAATTTTTTGACAGGTGAACAATATCTTTCTCTTCTTATTCCTGGGCAGCTGCTAAAAGAAAATTTTGAGAAAGCAAATGTTCCAAAAACTTATCTCACAAGATCCCTTGAGGATGGAGGAACTCTTGTTAATCCTCTTGTGCCCTGGGGGGTTTGTGGTGCTTTTATTTCTACGCAACTTGGAGTTTCTGTCACAAGTTATGCTCCTTATGCTTGTTTTTTATATTTAGGCCCTATTTTTACAATTATTTTTGCATTTAGGGGACAGAAGTCTTAAATTCCTTCGCTGAAAATAAGACAAAATCCTTGCAAAGAAAGCACTTCTGACCTAATCTTTTATCTTAAAATTTATTTAACCCTTTCTGCAAGTAGACCCTCACCTATGGCAAAATTGAAAAAATTTGAAATTGAATGGTCAGAGGACTCAAACAAAGAATTTGAAAACTCTTTTGAAGATGATTCCTCTAAAAAAGAAATAGACTTTGCTGATCTTTTAGAAGGAGAAGAGTCTACTTTCGAAGAAAGAAGCTTTCAAGTAGGCGATAAAGTCAAAGGCATCATCATCCAAATCTCAAGCACAGAAGATGTTTTTGTGGATATTGGCTCTAAAATCCCAGCCACTATTGCAAAAAGAGATCTTCTTGACGAAGCTTCTCAACAACTCACAAAAAAAGAAGGCGATACTGTCGAGGCTTTTATTGTTTTAAAAACGATGGACAGTCTTGTGCTATCAAATTCACTTTCTCACAAAGTAGCTCGCGCGAGTGCTCTAGAAGATGCGTGGCGTTCAGGACTTCCTGTGATAGCTAAAGTTGTCGCAGTCAACAAAGGTGGTTACGAGCTAGAGACTATGGGGCAAAAAGGTTTTTGCCCCCTTTCTCAAATGGAATCTTTCTACGTAGAAAAACCAGATGAGTATGTTGGAAAGCAATTTGAATTTCTTGTTAACTCTTTTAGCAAAAAACAATGCCTCCTCTCAAGACGAGGGCTTCTAGAAAGAAAAGCAAAAGAAAAACTTATTACTCTTTTTGAAAACTTAGAGGCAGGCCCTATTGTGACTGGTGTCATTACAAGTCTTAAAGACTTTGGGGCTAGTGTTCTGATTGATGGTTGTCTGAATGCTTTTCTTCATATCTCTGAAGTTTCTTTTGGACATGTAGAAAAAATTTCAGACTTTCTCGAAGTGGGGCAAACCATAACAGCTAAAGTGGTTGACATCACAGGTGACTTTAGTGCTGAGAGACTTCCAAAAGTGTCTCTTAGTTTAAAGGCTTGTGAAAATGATCCTTGGGAAACTGTCTCAAAAGATTTTCCTACAGGTGGAACTTATAAAGCAAAAATTACACGTCTTGCTCCATTTGGAGCTTTTGCCTCTTTGAAACCAGGCATAGAAGGTCTTATTCACATTTCTGAAATGTCTTGGGTAAAGCGTGTGAGAAAGCCAGAAGAAATTCTTGCTCTAGGAGATATCGTTTCTGTTCGTCTTCTTGAAATGGATCCGTTCAAGAAAAAAATGAGCTTAAGTCTTAAAGCTATTGATGAAGATCCTTGGCTCAAAGTCAGTCAAGATTTTAAAGTAGGAAGTTCGCACAATGTAGCAGTTTTACAGCTCAAGTCTTTTGGGGCTATTTGTGTTCTAGAAGAAGGAGTGACAGGACTTCTACCAAGAGGAGATCTGCAAAAGAAATTTGGACAAAGCTACCGTAAAAACGCTTCTCCTCCGCACAAGCTTGATGTTGTTGTAAAAAACATAGATCAAGAAACAAAAAAAATTCTCTTAGGATTTTCTGGTTTAGAAGAAGATGATGATAGTCGCGAAGATTTTAAAGAATATTTAGCTGCTAGTGGCAAATCTTCACCTGATATAAATGACTCGTTTGGTTCTTCGTCTTCTTCAAAAGATGAATCAACCTTTAGTTTAGCGTCTCTTCTTGGTGATGCCCTCAAGAAAAAATAAGGGATATAAAAAATCATGCAAGCAAAGCTCAGTGGACGTTCCCTCTATAAAAATTCTGGTGTTGATGTAGAAAAAGGCGAAAAGCTTGTTAAATGGTTAGAAACTTCCCCAGAAGAATTAGGAAAACAAAAAAAAGATTTAAGAGACTTCTCTGCTAGTTATGAACCTGACTTCACAGGGTATAAGCGTCCTCTTCTTATTTCAAGCACAGATGGCATTGGAACTAAGCTTCTTCTAGCTTTGGATGAAGATAGTCTAGAGCACCTCGGGTTTGATCTTGTTGGTATGTGTGTGAATGACCTCTACACATCAGGGGGGAAGCCTCTTTTTTTTCTCGATTATTTTGCAACTTCTCGTTTAGATGAAAAACAGTTTAAACAAGTTCTTTCGAGTATTCAAAGAGCTCTCGAAGAAATTCCTTGCCCTCTTCTTGGAGGTGAAACAGCAGAGCTTCCTGGTCTTTACCAACATAATCACTTTGACTTAGCAGGCTTTGTTGTGGGTGTTGTAGATAAAGAAAGACGCATGCAACCATCTCAAACAAAAAAAGGAGACATGCTCTACGCAATTCCTTCAAACGGTTTTCACAGTAATGGTTTTTCTCTTCTGAGAAAATTTTTAAAAGAAAAGCCAGAACTAAAAACTAAAGAGCTCGTAGAAAACCTTCTTCGTCCCACAAAAATTTACACAAAAGTGCACACACTTTTTGAAGAGCTGGGTCCTGAAGTTTGTCACGCAGCTTGTCATGTTACAGGTGGTGGAATATTAGGAAATTTAAAACGAATTCTTCCTGATGGAATCGAGGCGGAAATAGATTTTTCTGCTCTAAAGACACCTACCTGGATGAAAAGTTTTCTTCTTAATTTTTCTTGCGATATCAACTCTTTTGAGTCTGTTTTTAACCTTGGTGTCGGGATGATTCTTTCTGTAGAAAAGAATAAAAAAGAAGAATTCGAGTTTGTTTCTAAAAAGCTCGAACTTGGAAGTTACCAGATTGGTTTGCTTTGATACTTTCTCCAAAAATCTAAATATTTTTTTAATCTTAATAACTGATGTTACGCACTTTGTTTTTTTAGTATAGTTATTTCATGAAAAAACAAGATTTAGAACTTTATACAGATTATTTACTAAGTAGTTTCACTTCTGTAACCGCAACAGGCTTGTCTCGCATGACAAATGGTGCAGTGAGC
>CANFEH010000102.1 GCA_947445855.1 Zetaproteobacteria bacterium | reverse complement strand
TCGATTAGCTTCCATTGTTTATCAGATAGATCAGAGGGGTATTTTTTCATGGCAACAGCCTTTGATTAAAATATGCAAAAAGATATTTTATCAGCTAAAAATAGGCTTATTTCCACTACTTATTGCTTTTACTGGGAACAGGCTCTTAAGCCTTCCTTTGCTCCGACTTTTTCTTATGGAGTAACAAAAAAGATAACATTTCCATACTTATTGGGTGCAAGTCTAGAGATTTCAATAATTTTTCGTTTTAAAGACTTACGTTTTTTGCTTCCTCAAAAAAACAAAGTAGGTCATATGAAGTATTATCTTCGTTTTGGAGATAAGAATAATTTTGTAAACTTCAAAGTGAAAAAAGAATTCTTTAATTTTTTGAAGTATTTTTTAGCAAATAGAGGAAAAAATTTTCCTTTGAAAATGTATCTGAAGCATGAAGATCTGTTGCGTAGTGAATTTCTTGCGTTACATAAGAAAATTGTAAAGGTCACTAGGAAAAAAGTACTCTCTGATCTGGAGAGTCTTGTGAGTTCTCGGTGTGAGTCAGAGCCTGTCTTTTTATCTTTTCTGCCCCATGTCATTTTATGATTTTTTTAAAAGATCTTGAAGATTCTTCGCGCTCTACTGTATAATTACAAGGTAGAACATTGTCACATGTAAGGGAGTCTTCAGGGGGATTAAATCATGAAGCGACTTTTATATAGCATCTTATTTTTTTTCAGCGCAGCACTTTTAGCAAACATAGGAATGGTCCCTCACGATTATGAGAGTCAGGGTGGGCAAAGTTTAGGTCTTAACAACGGAGGAAGTGCTTCTACAAATGGTCTAGGAGCTATTCGTGCAAACCCAGCTATGTTGGCTGCAGATAAGAAATATGAGCTCAATGCAAGTTATATGTGGCCTAGCTCTGGTAGAGAAGTTTATCAGCTTGGAGCTGTTGACTCAAAAACCTCCTCTGTGGCCATGGGTATTCTCTACACAGGGCATCGTGAAGGCTACACCCACTGGAGAGACGTCACTGGTGAGAAACAAGAAGCCGCATTCTATGATAGTGCATTAAAGCGACGTATTGCTCTTGGGCTCGCTTATAATTTTTCAAATTTTTCTATTGGTATCAATGGCTCTTTTGTAGATGGTTTAAACGAAGATAAAAGTGGTACTTCCGGTGTGACTGTTGGTTTTGGTGCTATGCTTGAACCTTTGAAAGATTTTCGTTTAGCAGCTTCTGTAGAAAATATAGTGAATGGTAAAGTAAAAGAATTTGCTCCAAGAATTTACCGGGTAGGAGCGTCTTATAAAATGTTTGATAGTCTTACTTTTAATGCTGACTACATTCAGAGACAAAGAGTTCCTCAAGAACGTCCTTATGCCACTTATTCAACTCAAGATACTTTGAACCTCATGGCAGAAGAAGAAAAAACAGCTATCGTCTCAGCTTCTTTTTTGTTGAAAGAACTGTTGTTATTTTCTGCAGGTTATGGACGTAGTTTTGATAAAACGAGTCGGAACTCTGCAGCTGGCTCTATTTCTTTAGCAAAAAATAATTTTTACTTAGGTTATGCTTTGAGACGTCCTTACTTTGAAAAGGACCTTTTTACACATACCGTTCAAGCTTCTTACTACATCAGTTTATAATACCACTTATAGCTCTGAAATTTAACAGACCATCCGAGCTCTTCTACAGTAATCAAAAAATTTATTTTTATGTGCTAAAATTCTATTCGGAGTCATTTTTTTCAACGAAAGAAATTCATGCTTATGAGAATTCTGTGTTTCTGAGGTTTGGTTCTTAAAAGTTTTCTTTCTAGTTTTGGTCAAAGCATTCTTTAGGATCTTAGAGATCAAGAGCTTCTTGAAAAAACCTACTTAAAGCTTCAGTAAACTTAGGTCTTTAAAGTTAAATCTTAATAATTCTTTATAATCAACAGGTTATATGTTTTTGCTAGACTTTTAAGTTTGAAAGAGCTTTATTAAGCCTTTTCCCACTACCTATTTATGAATAGAGCATCCTATGATTTTATCAAAATTTAAAAGTAATTTCTTAGTTCTTATCTTGTTATTTTTTTCCCTGAGTTTAAGGGCTTCTGAAACTCAAATTTTAACAAGTTTAGAGGAGCACGAAGATATTTTAAGACAGTCTTTATTCGAAGCTTCTATTTACTCATGCAAGATTACAATTGTTTCTCCATTTATTAGTGTAGCTGCACTCAAAGCTGATGGTTTGATTCATGCTATAGGGGATGCTGTTTCTCATGGTGCTATAGTTGAGGTTATTACTGATTACAATCTTGATCGAGATCAAGCAGGAAAACTTCGTCCCAGAAGTGTAGCAGGAAGAGATCTTTTAAGAAAAGTCGGTGTACATTTAATTGAAGCTTATAGGGTACACAGTAAAATTATTATTGTGGGTGATTTCTCTTTGGTCGTAGGTTCATTTAATTGGCTTTCTGCTGTGAGAGATTCTTCATCTCCTTACTGTAATCAAGAAACGTCAACACTTCTTTCTGGAGAAGGAATTGAAGAGAGAATTGCTCAAACAAAAGAAGCTCTTGATAAGCTTAAGCTTGTTGAAGAAGAGGATCGTTCTTTTTTTAAGACTTTAGAAATAGCAAAAAATGGTAATCCTAAAGCCTATTTAGCTCTGTGCAAAAAACACAAAAATAGTCTTCGCTATAAAGAAATGATTAGTCAAAGTCTTTCTTGTTTCATGAAAAATTTAAACAGCCTTGGTTTCATGGGAAATTTAAAGAACCTTGCAGAAATTGCAATTGGACTAAAAGGTTTAGGGGTTGATATCTTACCTCAAATTTTTGATAGATATGATGGAGACTTTACTGATTTTCGTGCTCTTCTTGCTTTTGCAGAGCATATGGTAAGAGTTGATATGGAAAGAGTCGATGAGTTTTTATCGAATAATGTTGATGGACTTGTTGAAGCAGGTGAAAATATGTGTGATGAGTTAGAAGCCCTTTATGAGCTTGAACTTTATAAAACTTGGAGTTATACGGCAGGCCTATCAAATGGTGTTTCGAATGGTATTGTTTTTGATCGATTAAAATAGTGGATGCTTGTGATCAAATTTAACTTCTAAGTAAGGCTCCTAGTGAAGAAAGATGACTCCTCTGATTCTAATCGAGAAAGCCTCTTTTCTTTTGATCTCTTTCTATCGATCTAAAAAGTGCAGAGAAGTTTCCTTCACCAAAAGAGAAGTGATTTTTTCTTTGAATGATTTCAAAAAATATGGGCCCAATAATATTTTTTGTGAAAATCTGAAGAATGTACCCTTCCTTGTCTCCATCTGCAAGAATGTTTAAACGCTGAAGCTCCGTGTGATCTTCTGTGACATTGGGAACTCTATCAAAAACAGTTGTATAGTAGTCGTCATCTATATCAAGAGTTTCCACAAAAGTTTTACTCAGAGTGTTAATTGTTTTTAACATATTATCTGTTGTCAGAGCAATGTGTTGAATCCCTGGGCCTTTGTACTCTTCTAGGTATTCGTTGATTTGAGATTTTTTCTCTGTTCCTTCGTTAATTGGAATACAAAATTTGCCACACGGAGATTTAAGGGCAAAAGATTTAAGACCAGTTTGAGCACCTCTAATATCGAAATAGCGAATTTCTGTGAATTCAAAAATTTCTTTATAAAAATTAGACCATTCATCTAGACTGCCTTGGTAGATGTTGTTTGTGAGGTGATCAATCTCAAGAAATCCAAGTGGATCGACAAGGTCTTTATCTTCTGTGAAGCCAAGATCTTCAAAATAAGTTTTTGTTTTGTTTGACACAAGATAGATTAAGCTTCCACCGATACCTTCTAGAATGTAACTATTTTTTTCGTTTGAGAGGTGTTTTTTCTCTTCAGCTTTGACTGCTTTTGCACCTCGTTTAATGGCTAAGTCATAAGTTTTTTTAGGATCAAAACAGTACCAACCCATAGAAGATAAACAAGGGCCATGAGCCTTGTGAAAGTCAGCAGAAAAGTTAGTTGTGCTACGATTGACTAAAAAATTGATTTTGTTTTGTTGATAGAGGTCAATGTTTTTAGTCTTGTGTGTCATTGTTTTAGAAAATCCAAAGGCTTTGAAAAGTTTATCTAATTTTTTTGGATCTTCTGATGAAAACTCAGCAAAAGCAATACCGTCTAGCCCAATTTTGTTTTGTGTCATTTTAGTGTCTCCAGCTTTGTGAATAGTCAGGGTTTTCTACTTTTTGTGCATGACTAGAAACTTTTAAACTGTTTTTTGTGTCTACCATGATAGCTATTTCATCTGTTCTTTGGAGGGCCTTTGATCTTTCAATAGCTTTTTCATGAGGTCCGTGATGAATCCCTTGAGGGTGTAAGGTGAGCATGCCAGGTCTGATATCTGAGCGAGAAAAAAAATCACCACTGTGATAAAAAAGAACTTCATCATAGTCGATGTTGGAATGATAAAATGGAACTTTTAAAGCTGTTGGATCTCCCACTTCAAGGGGTCTTGGAAGAAAAGAACAAACCACAAAGTTTCCACCCACAAAAGTAGTGTGTGCAGAAGGAGGAAGGTGATAGCGTTCAGAGTGAATAGGTCTGATGTCTCTC
>CANFEH010000101.1 GCA_947445855.1 Zetaproteobacteria bacterium | reverse complement strand
TTTTATCTTGGGATCTCGCTCAACTCTAAGCATCCCAAAAAATCGTGTGAACAGATGACGGCAATAAAATTTTTCTTCGAGTGCAACATTCTGGGATAGTCGCATTTTTTGTCCTAAAAAACCTCAATTATTTTACATAATTGGTATAAGGATCCTCTGTCAATGTAGTGAAAAAAACGTACAAACCATGTGTGGTGGTTTTGATACTTCTAATTCAGACGAGTTAGGTTTTTTTCTAAAAGAAGTTGTAAGATTTTTGAATAAAAAGAATCCTCTCGCTTTTGCTTTTTTGCATGGAAATGATGACCTAAAGAATTCAAGTATAGCAACTTTTCAGGCTAATGAAATAATGAGAGGTATTAACGAAACACTTGCGACAAAATTTGCTGCACCGATAAAATACATTAGAACAGTCTATATTAATGAACCAAAAGAAGCAGATGGGGTAAAAAATTTTATTCCTAGGAGATTTGGTGTTGTGTTAGGGAATGCTTTTTTTTAAAACTCATAAAAATGAATTTTTCCAACCTTAACGAGAGAGCCTTTAAAAAAAGAGGTGTCTTTTTCTAGTTCTTCTTCAGTCATTGGTATGTATTTTTCTGCTTTTAAAATGCGAATCCCTGACTGTTTCACAAGTCGTCTTACGTGTCCTTTAGACTCCTGAAGAACCCGTGCTAAAGTGTCTAGCATTTTTTCATGAGCTTCAAAAGAAACTTTCACGACATTGTCAGGAACGAGAGAAGAAGATTTTCCAAATTTAGAATCAAAATCTTTTTCTGCTTCTTCTACCGTGCTTAAATTATAATGGTTAAAAGTAGCAACGACCACACGAGCTAGAAGTTTTTTTGCATCTTTTGGGTGAAGTTCTCCTGATTCAACAAGCAATTTAAGTTTGTTGCAGTCGTCTTCTGAAATTTGAGTGATTTCTCTGTACCAAACCCACATCACCTCATCTGGGATAGACATAACTTTTCCGTACATGTCTTTAGGGTCGGCTTCGATAGGGATGTAGTTGCCTTTGCTTTTGCTCATTTTTACAAGACGCCCATCTTCGTCTTTTTCTCCTGAAATTCCTGGAAGAAGATCATAAGTCAGGATTACTTCAGGTTTAAGGCCTGCTTGGTTCATCATATTGCGACAACAATGAAAGTTCAGGTATTGATCAATTCCCCCTATTTCAATATCAGACTTTAGAGCAATAGAGTCGTAGCCCATGAAAAGCCCGTATTCCATTTCAGCTAGAGAAACCCCAAGGCCTTTATCTAGTCGCTTTCTAAAGTCATCTCGTTGAATCATAGAAGAAAGAGAAATCCCTTTTAGGAGCTCTAGCCATTCACTAAAAGTTAGCTTGTTCATCCACTCAGAGTTGAAATGTTTTGTGACCCGTTTGTGCTTGAAATCAATTAAGCGTGAAGCTTGTCTTTCGTAGCTTCCCATATTTTTTTGGATATCTTCATCGGTCAAAGGAGGTCGTTCGTTGCTGCGACCACTTGGGTCTCCAATTTTTGCTGTAAAGTCTCCAACGACAATCTGTAGTTCGTGGCCCATTCTGAGAAAGAGTGAAAGGTTGATCATGGAAATTGCGTGACCAATATGAATTTCTGGACCAGTTGGATCGATGCCAAACTTGATTTTAAGAGGTTTGCCTGTGTCTTTAGAACGTTTAAGTTGTTTTAAAAGATCTTCTGGAGAGATCACAGAGTTTGGACGTGTAGCAACACGAGCCATTATTCTTTCGTATTGTTCTTCAGCTGAAAGATGAGAGAGATCTTCTTCGAGTGTAAGAAGTTTTTTCTCGAGAGTTTCTAAAAAGTTACTTTGAAGCATTGCTTAGTATCCTTCTCGTGGTAGGAAGATATGGTCTTTGTAGAGTTTAAGCTCTTCAATACTTTCTTTAACATCATCAAGTGCTCTGTGTGAGTCTCTTTTTTGATAAACAACTTTTGGACGCCAGTAGTCCACAACAATTTTAAGAGAGCTGACATCGAGCATTCTGTAATGCAGGTAGGCATCAAGACGGGGCATGTATTTTCTGATAAAGCGCCTATCTTGCCAAATACTATTGCCAGCAAGATAAGGGCGTGATCTTGCATTTGCTTTAATGAAAGTTAAAAGTCTTTCTTCTGCCTCTTCTACTGTGATGGTTGAAGCAAGTACTTTTTCCCAGAGACCAGATTTTGTGTGCTGATTTTTATTCCAAGCGTCCATAGATTCAAAAGCAGCAGGATGTGCTTGAATAACAAGATCTGGTCCTTCCGCGATGATTTCTAAATCAGTATTTGTGATAAGGCAAGCAGCTTCAATGATGGTGTCCACTTCGGGATGGAGGCCTGTCATTTCAAGGTCTATCCAGACGAGATTATTCTTCATAATGGTTGTTTTTCCTATTATATTAAAGTGTTATGTGATATTTATAAGGAGAGCTTGTGTCTCGCTAGAGTTTTTTTTCTCAGGCAGGAGTCAAGAGCTTGATTGCTGTGACTATGATAGCAACTAAAACAATTCTTAAAATCTCATTTCGCAGCCAGTATTTCAAGTGCTTTCCTGTTTTTTTAGAGGAAAAACTCTTTTGAGAAATTAAAAGATGTAAGTTTTTAATTCTAATCGTATGATTAAGCCTAATTTTGTTTTTTTTTTATTTTGAAAGGTTTTTATGAGATTTAATCGAAAGAAATCCTCTGTTATGCCAAAAATTTTTCTTTTTGGGGCTTGTGCGCTTGCTTTAGGAATTTTTGGTGCTTTTTCTTTAAAATCTTCAGCTGACAAAGCTGCTGTAGGGGAGCCTGCTGTTGTTGTAGAGGAGGCTCTTCCTGCCATCAATATGCCAGTAAGTAGTTCAGAAAAAAATCTTGTGGTTCGAGGAAAGACTTATACACCAGATGAGCTTCGAGAAACGCCAGAAAACAAAAAGAAATTTTTTGAAGTAGATAAACAAGCTCATGATTTAATCGTTGGTATTGGACGAGAGCTTTATATGAAGATTTTCTGGGAGGAAGTGGCTAAAAAAGAAAACACCACAGTAGATAAAGCGATGCAAAACTATGTGGAAAAAAATGTGAAAGTCACTCAGTCTGACATTGATAAAATCATGGAGCAAATAAAAGACCAGCCAAGTTTCAAAGGAATGTCTGAGAAAGACAAACTTGAGCAGGTGAAAAACTATTTAAAATCTCAAGGAACAAGATCTCTTTTCGAAGAAATTTTAGCACGTGCAGAGAAGAACAAAGAACTTATCTTTCCACAAGCTCCAGAAGAGCCTCGTTACTCTATTAAATTGACAAGTGAAGATCACTTACGCTACGGGCCAGATGCGAAAGACACAAATCCTGTCCAGTGTAAAGGAAATGACTGCCCGATTGTTGTGATTGAATATTCAGAGTTTCAATGTCCATTCTGCCAAAAGGCTCTTGATCCTATTAAACAAGTGCTCGGTGATCCAAGTCTAAAAGGAAAAATTGTGTGGACCATGAGACACTACCCGCTTCCTTTCCACCCGGATGCAACTCCTGCAGCTATTGCAGCTACTTGTGCGGGTGAACAAAATCAATTCTGGGGTATGTACTATAAGCTATTTCAAGATACAAAAAATTTAAAACCAGAGACTTTTAACACTTATGCAAAAGAGCTAGCTCTTGATGAGGGTAAATTTAAAGCTTGCTTAAGTTCTGATAAAGCAAAAGCTACTGTAACAGCCCAAACAAATGAAGCTCAAGCTTATGATGTGAATGGAACCCCTGCTTTTTTCATCAATGGTCGTAAACTTTCAGGGGCTCTTCCTCATTCTGAGTTCATGAAAGTGATAACAGAAGAGCTTCGTTTTGTAGGAGCTAAGGCTTCAGAAGATAAGCCTAAACTGTAGTTTTTTCGCCTCGTTCTCTCTTTTTCTATTTAAGTTTTTTTCGTGATAAGCCGATCCTTCTTCCGAGATTTTATTAGTTTTTGGGGGATAGATTTATCATGATTGATCGAGAAAAAAAAAGAGGCGAAAGACTTATACTAGAGAAAAAACGTCCTGTAGTACTTGCTTCCATTGGCTCTGATGTGAAGTATCACTTAGAGACAAAAAATGTGTCGAGCCACGGATTTTTTTTGGAGTTTGAAAATCCAGACCGCTTTCCTTTTACAAAAGCCAGTATGATGGAAGTGTGGTTGGATACAGGGAAGGAGGAGCCTGTTTTTTTAAACGCAAAAATGATTCGCCTCATTTCTGAAAAAGATAAGGATGCTAGTCTTTGGGGTGTTGGTATTGCTATTAAAATTGTTCAAATTTCTAAAGAGAATGATGAGCGTCTAAAAGCTTACATTGAAAAAGAAATAGAAAATACAAAAAACAAGATTGTACATGAAGACTTGATGGGTCTCAGTATAAAAGCTTCTGTAGAGTGACACTCCGCAGCTACAGCTATCCGTCGAAATATTAGGCTCTTCAATAGCATATTTTCTATAACTCCAGTATCATCTATCAAGGCAGCTTAGTACCGTCTAGGGACGGTTTGACTTTTAATTTGCATCTTCATGGTTGTCTGTCATTTTTTAGTGATCTTGATAAGAAATCTCATCTAAATTTTTTTAATACATTTTTAGGTGGGTATAAATGATTTAAGAAAATCAAATTTATTAACTTTTGAGGGATTCTTTGATCAATTTCTTTTATAAAAACTCTATTTTTTTCTTTTTCTAAAAAATATGTTTCTCCAGAAAAATTGACATAGGAACCTTTTTTCTCCGTAAAAAGGCTTTCTCCCATAAAATGTTGTTTTGTTTTTTTCCATCCTAAAAGATGAAGGAGTGTTGGGGCTATATCTACAGTAGTATAGCGCTTCCAATTTAGATTGATCGTTTTTTTACGACGTCAATAACAGTTTCAAGTGGATTATCAACAGCCTCTAAAAATCTTTTCTTCAAATCATTTTTCAAAGGAAACCAAGATTCTTCTATAGGATTTAAATCTGGGCTGT
>CANFEH010000100.1 GCA_947445855.1 Zetaproteobacteria bacterium | reverse complement strand
CATCTCCAGGACGTGTTATGAAAAATAAGCACCAACCTGGTCAAATGGGTGTTGTGAAGAGAACAGCTCTTAATGTCAAAGTTGTTAATATCGACGTAGAAAACAACGTGATTGCTGTTCGCGGTTCTATCCCAGGCTGGAGAGAAGGTTTTGTTGAAATTCGTGAGTCTGTACGCTAGGTAAAAAAGGGTTAAAAGTATGAAATGGAATGTATTAAATAAAGAAGGACAAGAGTCCTCTTCCGTTGAGCTAAGAGACGATATCTACCAAGCTGAACTCAACGATGGTCTTCTTCACAGTGTGATTAAGGCTTATAGAGCTAACAAGAGACAAGGAACTCATGCAACTAAGACAAGATCACTTGTTTCTGGTGGTGGGAGAAAGCCGTTCAAGCAAAAGGGAACTGGTGGCGCAAGACAAGGTTCTTCTAGAAGTCCTCTTATGGAAGGTGGAGCTGTTTCTCATGGTCCACAACCAAGGTCTCACAGCTTAAGAACTAATAAAAAAGCTCGTAAACAAGCTCTTAGAGTAGCTCTTTCTGACAAGCTTAAAAACAACGCATTATTCCTTATCGATAACTTCGATATGACAAGCTACAAGACAAAAGAAGTTGTTTTTCTTCTATCTAAGCTTGGTCTTTCTGATAAAAAAACATTGATTGTTAATCACGACAACTCTGATTTCCTTTTCAGATCTGCAAGAAATATTAAAGATGTTTTTATTTCAAATCCTAGCATTCTAAACGCTATGGATATTTTGAACTCTAAAGCATTGGTTATGAGTAAAGAATCATTAAGTCTTATTGAAAAAAGACTTGTAAGTTAAAGGTTTCTAAATGGATTTGTATAGCGTTCTAAAAAAACCAGTTCTTTCTGAAAAGGCTAATGGCCTTAGAGAAGATCTTGGGCAGTACACTTTTGTTGTTAACGAGAAAGCAAATAAGCTTGATGTAAGAAAAGCTGTTAAGCTTTGTTTTGGTGTTGATACTGACTCTGTTAACCTCCATGTCAGACGTGGAAAGTTAAAAAGAAAAGGTCATAAGATTGGCGCTCAAGCAAATATAAAACGCGCTATTGTTTCTTTGAAAAAAGGACAGAAGATAGACATCTTCGAAAGTAAGTAAGAATCATCTAGATAAAAAGTTTAGGGATATTATGGGAATTAAAATTTATAAAAGTATTACACCGGGACTTAGAGATTCATCTGTTGTGGATTATTCAGGTCTCGATAAAGTCAGACCCGAAAAATCTTTGACTGTAAGCTTAAAAAAACATGGTGGGCGTAACAATCTTGGGCGTATCACAGTTCGTCACCAAGGTGGTGGAGCTAAAAGAGCTTACCGTATTATTGATTTCAGAAGAGATAAGACTGGCATTGCAGGAAAAGTCGAGTCTATAGAGTACGATCCAAACAGAACAGCATTTATTGCAAAGATTCTTTATCCTGATGGTGAGCGTCGTTATATCTTAGCTCCTGATGGTTTGGAAAAAGGGGGAGTAGTTGTTTCTGATGTGCTAACAGATGTTCAGCCTGGAAACACAATGCTTCTTAAAAATATTCCTCTTGGAACTGTTATACATAACGTAGAAATGAAACCTGGAAAAGGTGGGCAGATTTCTCGTTCTGCTGGTTCTTCTTGTCAGCTTGCTGGTAAGACAGGTGATTATGTTCAGATTAAAATGCCATCTGGTGAACTTCGTAAAGTGCCATCAAACTGTTTGGCTACTATTGGAAGTGTAAGCAACCAAGATCACAGCAACAGAAAAATCGGAAAAGCTGGTCGCAAGAGATGGCTTGGTATTCGTCCTACTGTTAGAGGTGTTGCGATGAACCCTGTTGACCATCCACACGGTGGTGGTGAAGGTAGAACTTCAGGTGGTCGTCACCCGGTATCTCCTTGGGCTCTTCCAACTAAGGGTTACAAGACTCGTAACAACAAGCGAACACAGAAAATGATTATTACCTCACGCAAGAAGAATAAGTAGGAGATAAGATAGATGCCTCGTTCAGTAAAAAAAGGCCCTTTTATAGACGATTATTTGTTTAAAAAAGTAGATAAGGCAAAGGAAGATAAAAAACCTATTAAGACTTGGAGTCGTCGCTCCACAATTATTCCAGATTTTGTTGGCGTTACTTTTGCTGTTCATAATGGGAAAAAGTTTGTGCCTGTTTTCGTGACAGAAAACATGGTTGGACACAAGCTAGGAGAGTTTTCCCCAACTAGAACTTTCAAAGGTCATGTGAAAACGACTAAAAAATAGAGAATAGGATAGAATGATGTCGGATACATATAAGTGTTATTTAAAATCGATTAACATTTCACCTAGAAAAGCTCGGCTTGTTGCTGATCTTATCAGGGGAAAGAACGTTCAAGACGCTCTAGATTGCTTGAAGTATACTAATAAGAAAGCAGCCCCTGTTATCTCTAAGATGATTGTTTCTGCTATGGCTAACGCAACTAATCAAGCAACAGTTGATGTGGATGGTTTTGTGATTTCTACAATCTGTGTCGATGAAGGTCCAACACAGAAGAGATTCTTACCTAGAGCTCAAGGAAGAGCGACAGTTGTGCGCAAGCGTAGCTCTCACATATCTGTTGAATTAAGTGAACTTTAAGAAGAAATAGGGGAAATATACGTGGGACAAAAAGTAAACCCAATTGGACTTAGACTTGGTATCATCAAATCATGGGATTCCAAATGGTATGCAACAAAAAAATATTCTGAACTTCTTAAGGCTGATGAAATAATTCGTAAGTTTGTTGATAAGAAATTCAGTACAGCAGGTATTGCTAAAGTTGAAATCAAGAGAGCTTCTAAGCTTTTATGGGTGAACATCCATACAAGTCGACCAGGTATCATCATTGGTAAAAAAGGTGCTGGAGTTGATTCTCTCAAAGAGGAATTAGCAAAGCTTGTTAAAACTCCTAAGAATGAACTTAACCTGAACGTTTATGAAGTTAAAAAACCTGATTTAGATGCAACTCTTGTAGCTGATTCAGTAAAGCAACAACTTGAAAAACGAGTTTCTTTCAGACGTGCTATGAAAAAAGCGATTGCTCAAACAATGAAAGCAGGAGCTAAAGGAATTAAGGTTCAGTGCTCTGGGCGTCTTGGTGGTGCTGATATGGCTCGTGTTGAGAGATATCGCGAGGGAAGAGTTCCTCTTCATACTCTTCGTGCTGATATTGATTACGGAACTGCAGAGGCTCTAACAACTTATGGGCTTACTGGAGTTAAGGTTTGGATCTTCAAGAAAGAAATTCTTGATAGAAATGCTGTTGAAGGGGGAGTGAAAGATGCTGTCGCCTAAGAAGTTTAAATTTAGAAAACAACAAAAAGGCCGTATCCGCGGCGAGGCTACTCGCGGGGCTCATCTGAGCTTTGGTGATTTCGGTCTGATGGCTGTTGAGTCAGGTCGTATTAGTTCCCGTCAGATTGAAGCTGCGAGAATTGCTATGACAAGAAAAACCAAAAGAGGCGGTAAAGTTTGGATCAAGATATTCCCAGATGTGCCAATATCTAAAAAACCTGCAGAGGTAAGAATGGGTAAAGGTAAGGGATCTGTTGATCATTATGTTGCCAAGGTTCGCTCTGGTCGTATTCTTTATGAAATGGTTGGTATTGAGCAAGCTGTAGCTGTTGAAGCTTTAGAATTAGCTGCTGCCAAGCTTCCTATTAGAACAAAACTTATTATTAAAGGGCAGGATGCTTGGGCTTAAAAAGCTCTTTGCGTAAATCCTAAAGAGGACATTATGGACTTAAAAAAAATCAAACTGGATACATTTCGTAGCTACGATCTTAGTAGGCTAGAAGCTGTTTCTAAAGATATCCGCAAAGAGCTTTTGTCTCTTAGTATGAATATCTTCACAGATAAAAGCAAAAAGTCTGGTGATAAGTCTATGCTTAAAAAAAATCTAGCAAGATCACTCACACTTATTAACGAAAAAAAAAGAAGTGAAGATAGGGGATAAGAATCTTGGAAATTCAAGCAGATAGTAAAATTAAGAGAAAAGTTAAATGCGTCGTGACAAGTGACAAAATGTCAAAGACTCGCGTTGCTAAAATTGAGCGTAAAGTAAAGCACCCACTTGTTGGAAAATACATCAAGAGAACAACAAAATTATTTTTCCATGATGAAGCAAATGAAACTCATGTTGGGGATGAAGTTCTTGTTGTTCAAACAAGACCTATGAGCAAAAACAAGTGTTTCGCACTGTTGTCTGTTGAGCGAAGAGCTAAAAATTAAAAGATTAGTAGTAAATGAGGCAATGTCATGATACAAATGGAATCCATTTTAAATTCGGGAGATAACTCTGGTGCACGAAAGATGAAGTGTATCAAGGTTTTAGGCGGTAGCAAGAAGGTTAGCGCTGGTGTAGGTGATCTAATTAAGGTTTCTATCAAAGAGACACTAGCAAAAAGTAAAGTAAAAAAAGGTTCTGTCCACACAGCAGTTATTGTGAGAACAGCTTCCCCAGTCTTAAGACCAGACGGTACAACGATTAAATTTGATGAGAACGCTTGCGTTTTGATCAAAGGGAAAGATAACGAACCTGTAGGGACTCGTATTTTTGGACCTATTTCTAGAGAAGTGAGAAACAAAGGCTTTGTGAGAATAGCTTCTCTAGCCCCTGAAGTTTTTTAAATAAATAAAAAAGATAATTGGAGATGATACGGTGGGTGAGTACATACCGAGATTAAAACAAGTTTACCTAGATTCAAAAGAACCTCTTCTGAAAGAGCTCTCTCTTGATAATGTCATGATGTTGCCACGACTTGAAAAAATTATCGTGAACATTGGACAAGGTGAAGCTGTTCAAAACATTAAGATTTTAGAGGCAGCGGTTAAAGATTTAGAGATTATCACAGGCCAAAAGGCTGTGATGACAAAGGCAAAGAAGAGTATTGCTGGCTTTAAGCTTCGCGAGGGAATGCCAATTGGCTGTAAAGTAACTCTACGTGGTGCGAAAATGGCTGAGTTTCTTGATCGCCTTATTAATATTGTTATTCCAAGGATTCGTGATTTCCAAGGTT
>CANFEH010000099.1 GCA_947445855.1 Zetaproteobacteria bacterium | reverse complement strand
GATAGTCGCATTTTTTGTCCTAAAAAACCTCAATTATTTTACATAATTGGTATTACACTAAAGTTTGTTGATCGAGGATGGATTATAGACAAAGGAAAGAAAATTTCTAGGATGCTATTTTCATATTGTAGGAGGCAAGAGTGAGTAATCAGGATTATAATCCGCGTAAGTCCCTTCGCGACAATACTCGGATTTTAAATACTGCTTCATTCCTTTTTTTTCTTCTAGGGAAAAGTCTTCCAAGTTATCAATAAAAACGAATGTGTTTGTTTGTATTCTTTCGAAAATAAAATAGATCGCACGAGTATTCTTTCCCTCGTAATATTTGAAGCCATTTGGAGGACCTTCAAAGGTTTCTTTGCAAGCAGTAGCTCTTGTTGTTGGGCAAGGCCCGTCTTTTTTAAGAAATGTACCAAAGATTTTTCGTTCTTTTTGAGCTTGTGAGAACTTAGGTTTTTGTGAGGAGTTAAACTCAAAGCAAATTGTGATTTTATTTTCTATATCTTTATAGAGAGTGTAGTAGTGAAATTTGTCATGAGCTTTTAGTGGCAAAGAAAACAGCAGTGCAAATCCAAAAATCAGTTTAAACATAAATTAAGCTCCTAGAAAAGAAGGGCCTTTATAAAAATGTCTTAGTGATGATCGGATTTCATAATACAAAGTGTAGAGAGCTTTGACAAGCTGTCTTGTTCAAGATTTTTTGTAAAAGGTTTAACTTCTGTTTTCTGAATACGAGTTTGAAATAAATTAAGAATGCGATTATCATTTTTAAAAAATAATTTTTTCTCTTCGTTTGTTTGATTGATAATCCAAAGAGGAGCAAGATATTTTTCACACCAAGAAATCATATAGCTCAGCTCTTCTCTTTTCTGAAGATTTTGAAAACCATCTTCTACTTCTAAAAAAATAACGGGAGAAAGACTTCCATCAAACTGATTAATATAAGTGATAAAATCTGTTATGGGGTGTTTTTTTAAATTATAAACAAAACAATCGAGCCCTAGACGCCAAATTCCCATAAGAGCAAGAGCCCAAGCTTTATAAGAAGTGGAGTCTCTTAAGAAATATCCTTTGTAAACTAGACGATGCGTATAGTGGATGAACCAGTTCCAATAAAGCCTGAATTCTTTTGTCGCAAGTTCTGGTGGTTGAAAAGGTTTTTCCCAAGTGCTCTGAAACGACTCAAGGAGAATACGAACTTTTGCTAATCTTTTTTTCAGTTCACAAGAATTGACTGATAGACTTTCTTCATGTAATAAGTAGTACCCATTCCCTTCGCAACAACTAAAATCTTTTTTATTAGGAATAGGTTCTCCATTTTCGATAGTGAGAAAAGGGAGCCAATCTTCTTGTTTTGAGCTTCTTAATTGTTTAAGGATGCAGGTCATGGGTTTAGATGAGTCTCTCTGAAATCATTTCCAGTTAAACTTAAGAACTCTGCTGTTTCTTTTAGACGTGACATAATTCTTCTATCCATACGAGACTCAAGTGGGGTGAAAATTTCTGCTGAAAATTCACCGTCTCTCCTGTGAGAGATGTTATATAAATCTTCCTGAGCCTTAGCTTGAAGAGCTTTTTTATTAGTTTCTAGTGGATAGTTTGTTGATGCTAAAAGAATTTTGTTTTGATTGTAACGACCCATAATAATTTGGTCAAGGATCGTGAGCTCAAATTCGTTATTCCGACCTTTTCCAAGTTCATCAATAATAAGAATATCAACATTCATAAGCGGCTCAATAAGAGATTTTTCTGATTGTTTTAAAGTGTAGCTAGCGCGAATTTCGGTGACAAGCTGAAAAAAATCGACAAAGCGAACACTAATCCCTCGTAAGAGAAAGCTTCGAGCTAAAGCTGCTAGAATAAAAGTTTTACCCACACCAACTCCCCCATAAATCACAAGACCTTTGTTCGGGTTCGTGTAAAAACTTTGCTCCCATTTACGGACTTCTTGGACAATATGCTTACCATTCCCTGTATTATTCTTGAAGGCATCTAACTCTGCAAAGGTGTAACGAGAAGGAATTTTTGCTTCGTTAATAAGATGAGCTATAAACTTTGGATTTGGTTTGCGACAGGATTTTGCAACACCCTCTTTCACAAGGATCATTCGCCCTTTGCAAGAAGAACAAGTTTCTACACACTTGCAAATATAAGCGCTAGCAAACATACCTTTGTTCTCAAGAACAAAACCGCGCCCTTGGCAGCAAGTTCTTTGATACTCTAAACTGCAGACATGTTTCTTTGGCTCGAGATCATAGTTCTTAGGTGATGAAGTAAGCTGCTTAAGACGTTTCAAAAGCTCTGGAGGTTTTTTTGATTTGAAGAGTGACATAGAAAATTCTCGTGTTCAGGAAAAAGCTAAACCCTTCCTGTCCTCCAAGAAGAGCGGGCTATGCCAAATAAAAAAGCCTATCATAAAATTTATGACAGGCTCCTTTATATTAATAGGACCGTAGAAGAATTCCTACTTAATGCTTCTTGCGTAGAATTCAACCACAAGGGCTTCTTCTATTAGGAAAGCAAAAGAATCACGATCAGGAGCTGTGATCATTTGAGCAGAAGAAACTTCTGAATTAAATGATAACCAAGCTGGACGAGCAAGAGATGGTTGCTCAAGAGTTCCAACTACAAGTGGAAGCTTATAGGCTTTTTCTGTGAGAGTAAGAACATCACCCGTTTGAACTTGGTAAGAAGCAATATTTACTCTCTTGCCGTTAACATGAACATGGTTATGACCTACAAGCTGTCTTGCTGCTGGAATAGTTGGAGCAAATCCAGAACGGAAAACAACACTGTCAAGACGGCTTTCTAAAAGTTCAAGAAGCTTATGTCCAGAGTGCTGGCGAGAACGGAATGCTTCTTTAACAAGGCGTCTTAGATATTTTTCAGTAACGCCGTAGTTAAAACGAAGTTTTTGTTTCTCGAGAAGCTGAATTCCGTATTCACTTTTCTTCTTCTTGAATTGTCCTTCACGCATTCCTGGAGGATTCGGTTTTCTTTCGATAGATTTTCTTGATAATCCGGGTAATTCCATCCCGACTGCGCGCATTTTTTTAACTCTAGGTCCTCGATCACGAGACATATGTTCTTTCCTCAACTGAATAAAAATCGTTCTACTACTCTGGTACGATAGTAAAAACTTCTTGTCGTGGCTTTAGGGGCTAATAATAAAAGAATAAAGCTTAATAAAGCCATGAGATGATAAAGCTTGTGACAAGTGTCAATAATAAGGCTCTTGATACCAGGAATTTTAAGAGAAGAAAAGGGCAAAATGTGTAACTCCTGCCTCCATGAGGACAGGAAGTTGCGGAGTGAGAGGAGAAACTGTTGAAAAAATCTTTTATTTTAAGCAGTTAGTAAATAAAAACCAAGACTCCCTAAGACTTATTGTCTTAGGGTCTCCGCTGTTTTATTCACAAATAAAAAGACTTGGAACGAGGTTAAGATCAAACTTTTCAAGAGTTCCTGTATCACGATAAGCATTATCTTCTATTTCTAGAAGCCAGATTCCGCGTCCAGCTTTGCCTTTTACAAGCCCTGTAATGTCTTCATCAAACTCAACACTTGTTCCTCTACCGCTTTTTTTGAAAACAGGAAATTTCTCTCCCCCTGGACTGACAAGTGTTACGCTAAGATCTCCTATATAACTATGCTTTAAGGAGAATTTAAGAGTAGCTTTATGAATTGTTGGGTCTGCATTCCACTGATCACTGTTTATTTCTAAGCTGCTTGTTGTTACAGTGTAGTCCTTAATTTCCTTTGGAAGATCACTCGCACTTTTCTCTTCTGAAACACCACTATTCTTTCCAATCGTGAAAACTTCTTTAGAAAGAACTTCTCTTGTGTCAGCAGCTAGTAGAAGATTAATTTCTACAGAAGCTCCACAAATAGCAGCATCAGTACTAATAGAAAAACGAGCTTTTTGTGACGCTTTAGATGTAGCTCCTGGGGCTATTGGCTCCCAAGTGAGTGTAGGCTCTTCAACAATAATAGCACTGCCACTGTGACTAATAGTCCCAACAAGATTTTCTAGAGTTTGAGATGGAGACGGGTTTGTAGCACTGACAGCAACTTCAACTGTTTCTCCTAGCTCGAGGATACCGTTCTTGTTTTTATCTTCTAGTTTTAGAGCTTTGACTGTTGCAAGCGAGCACCAACTAAGAGAGGTTGCTAAACCGTGTTGAGCAAAGACATCATTTACAAGACAAGTGTTAGGAGTTCCATTTTCAAGGTTATCGTCATCATCATCAATCACAAGCATAGCGTCATAGAGATCAAGATAAGTACGAGCAGTGTAGATACCCTTTAAGATATATTGAGAAAGAAAATCTACAGCTCTGTCATCAGTGTATTTTTTTCTAAGAGCTTCATAAAGATCCCAGAAAGTAGACCCAATGATAAGGCCTTCGTCATGGACTTCACCTTGATCTCTTGGATAAATTTTATCAGGAGCTAAATCACGAACTGGTGATCCGTCTTCCACCATAAATCCAATGCCAAGCAAATGACTTCTTGTAACAAGAAGAGAGATAATATCTCCAATCCCTTCTGAGAAAGCGCTGTCTTGGATTCCACCTGTGTTAGCATCTAGTCCATGTCCCCATTCGTGATAAATCACATCAGCGATAAGACCTGTGTTAGCACAGCGATTGCTTCCTGAGTAAAGATTGATAGTCTGACCATCCCAGTGAGCATTACAGCTGCTATTTAGGTTCGTGTTGGCTATAAGCGGTCTATCAAACCAGTTTGGATGAATATATTGAATAGCATGACCTATGATTTTTGTGACATGATAGTAGACCATGTACTGTGCTGTTACTTTGTCTTTATAAGTGTTTTCTGATTGAGGCTTTGCTAAATGAAGTGACCAGAAATCAGAGTTTTTTACACCTTCAGCACTGACACCAGATCCTGATTTATTTGAAATTTGAACGTACTGCCCTGTGAGGGAGTCTACAAACACATTTGAGCTTTCGTTACTTGCTTCAAAAGCCCCTAGATTTGTAGTCATAATCTTAGAGTTACTTGGTTTCTCTTTCACGTTGAGAAGAG
>CANFEH010000098.1 GCA_947445855.1 Zetaproteobacteria bacterium | reverse complement strand
TTGTACCAAAACTTCAAAAAGTTTTTGTGACGATGAAGGTTAAGCTGCCTTGGTACACAGAAAGTATCATTTCTATATCAGAGTTTATTCAAACGAGATGGTATGTACTTATTGGTGCTCTAGCTCTGATTTATTTCTTGTTTAATAGCTGGTATAAGTCAGAAGGAGGGCGTAAAAGCTTCGATGCTTTGTCGTTGAAAATGCCAGTGATCGGTGGTATCGTCACGCGGTTGAATATTTCAAAGTTTACAAAGACTCTTTCAACTTTACTTGCTTCTGGTGTTCCTATTATTGCAGCTTTGGAAATTACAAAAAATGTGATTTCAAATAGAATTCTTTCAGATGTCGTAGAAAAAGCTAAGATTTCTGTTCAAGAAGGTGGAACTTTAGCTAGTGTTCTCGGACAACATCCAGTTTTCCCACCTCTTGTGAGTCATATGATTAGCACAGGGGAAAAAACAGGAGAACTTGAAAATATGTTGAAGCATGTAGCAAAAGCCTATGATGCTGAAGTGGAAAGAAAAATTGAAGCTATGGTTTCTTTGATTGAACCTCTTATGATTGTTTTCTTAGGAGGGGTTGTTGTTGTGATTGTAATGGCTATGTTAGTACCTATGTTCTCTGTCATGGGACAAATGAGATAAATTTTACAAGGAGTTTATAATGAAAAAATTAAAGTCATCTCTGTACTTGGAAAGAAAAAACGAGAGAGGTTTAACTCTGATCGAAATCATGATCGTGATTGCTCTTCTTGCTTCTCTCATGGTTGTTCTTCTTAGAAGTTTTGGTGGAGCTCAAGAACAAGCACAGCTTGATCAAACTTCTATGATGATGAAAGGCCCTATTAAGAGTGGTATTGATATGTTTAAGATTCATACAGGCAAGTACCCTCAGTCTCTTCAGGATCTTGTGACAAGACCAACTGATGCCAAAAGGTGGTCTGGTCCATATGTTGATCCTGCTCAGCTGAAAGATGTTTGGGGTAATGATTTTAAATATGAATTAAAAGGAAAAGAATTTCAGTTGATATCAGCTGGGCCTTCTGGGGACTTTAACAACACAGCAGATAACATTACGTACCCAGAGTAATAACTTCCTTTACAACGCTTCTTTTGTTGCTTCACTTTGTAACAGAAGGATGTGTTCTTAAGCCTTTAGTTTCAAAATTTTTTTTGAAGTTTACTCTATGATGAGAAGGCTTAGGAATACTTCCTAAAAATCAAAAAGAAGATTTTAAGATGTCTCTTTCATTAAAAGACGTAAAAGCTCAAGAAAATAATTCTGGCTTCACCCTCATAGAGGTCTTGATTGTTATATCCCTTATGAGTCTTGTATACTCCATGGTTCTTCCTCGTTTTGCTACAGATGCCTCTCAGGCTTTTGATTCCCTCACACGACTTTCTAATGATGTTCGCTCAGCTTTTGATTCAGCTGTTTTGAGTGGTAAAAATCATCGTCTTGTTTTTAATATGAAATCTGGTGAGTATTGGCTTGAAGTGACAGAGGCCGAAGAGGTTTATTTAAAACCAAAAGATGTAGACGGTCCTGATATTAGTAAATCTTTAGAAGAAGAGAAAAAAGAAGAGTTTGAAAAACGCTTTGAACGCTATAAAGATCTTGTGGGAACTGAGGTCACAGATACTGATGGTGAAACAAAAATTGCTCCTCCGTCTCCTCTTATGAAAGCTAAAAAAATATTAGAAGGCCCTCGTTGGGAAAAAGTGGAAAGCTTAGAGTGGAATGTGAGAAAAATTTCAGACTCTATTCTTATTCAAGATATTAAAACTGAGCATCATGAAGCAGCTGTTGTGATAGATAATTTAAATGAAGAAGATGATGCTCTTATAACTGTTCAAATTCTTCCTTCTGGTTATATTGAACAAACCATCATGCATATTTATTTTAAAAATGCAGAGGGGAAGGCTAATTTTGAAAGTGAACCTTTTACTATCTTAATTCATCCAACTCTTGGTATGGCAACTTATGTGCAAGGTTTAAAAGAACTTGACTCTGAGGGTGAGCTAAAAGAGAGTGAATTTTTATAAATATGAAAGAGATTAGTTCATGAGACCACCCTATAGGACTGGTGAAAAAAGCTTTACTCTGATTGAGACTTTAATTGCTCTTGGGATTATGGTCACTCTTGTTTTGCAAATTGCAATTGTGCAGGGACAAGCGATTTCTTTTTCTGACTACGCTCGGGATATGACAAAGGGGATGTGGCTTGGGAAATCCATCATGTCACAAGTGGAGTATCAATCAAAGTTTATCCCCCTAAAAGAAATGAAATATGATGAAAAAGAACAAACTTTTAGTGAGGTCCTTTGTCCTAAAGAAAATGACGAGCCTTGTCGGTATACCTACAACTTGAAAATAGAGAATTGGCCACTCGATCTGGTTGATATATTTTTTAGGAATAAACCGGGCCAAGAAGGAAAAGAAAAGAGTGCTGAAGAAAATCCTATGATGGATATGATCAAAGAGCATTTAAAAGAGCAGATTGGTGAAGAGCTCATGTCCTATGTACATGCTGAAGTTTTTTGGGCAGAAGGAAGTCGTCTTAACTCAATAGATTTAGCTTATTTGTTAACAGATCAAATTGGTCTTGATACTCTTCTTCAAAAGCTTCCTCCTCTGGGAGGAGATAGTAAAGAAGCAGGTGCTTCTGAGAAGTCTGATAGTAGTTCTAGTAATAATTCTGAAGGAAATACTCCTCTTCCTAGCAGTGACGATGACCTTGACTCTGATGATGACCTTGACTCTGATGAAGAGTAACATGAGTAAGTTAAAATTTTTATCGAGCAGTTTTTCAAACAGGTTTGATTTTATGAAAAAGCACAGATCTGAAGGGGCCTTTACACTTTTAGAAATTCTCATTGCTATGTCTATTTTGATTAGCATTGTTCTTGCTGTAACAAATATGTTGCGCAGCACTCTTGATATTAAATTAGCCTTGGCTGAAAGAAATACGGTCACTCAGAAGACAAACCGTATTTTATACCAAATTTCTTATGATATCAGTCAAGCTTTCCTTGTTTCTAGCAAAGATATGCTAAGAGATGCAGGCCAGTCTCGAACGATTTTTAAGATAGAGAAAGGCACAGATTCTGATACAGTTGAGATGACTTATATGGGACATAAGCCAAAAAATGCAAATGCCAAAGAGTCTGCTTTGTCTTATGTGTTGTATGAAATTTCTCCGTCAGAAAAGTATCCAGGAAGAAAAAATCTTTACCGAGCAGAGTTACCAAGGGTTCCTGGCGCATTCAACGAAAAGCCTAAAAAAAGTTTATTTGCAGACAATGTCCATGCAATTCATTTTTACCCTTGGCAAGGAGATGATTGGAGCAAGGAAAAGTGGGATAGCTCAAGTGGAAGTATGAAAGATAAATTGCCTAGTATGGTGTTAATCGAAGTTTTTGTCAGAACGGATGCGCCTATTGAAGACGAAGAAAAAGAAACCGATATATCCCTCGAGCGCTATGCGACAGTGGTTTATCTTGGTAGCTCTATTCACATGAAAGAGCTTAAAGAGGCAACAAAACGTTTTAAAATCTATTAGGTAGTTTTTTAATATGAAAAAATATAGAGCTTTCATGAAAAAAAGAGGACGAGGTTTTCTTGAACGTTTATTTCCCCCTTTAGATTCTTTGGAAGAAAGTAGCCAGAACTTTAAGAAAAAAGAAAAAGGTGTAGCTCTTTTAATTGCTATATCCACACTTGCTGTGATGATGGGATTTATTGCTGATTTAATTTTATCAAGTTCTGTCAATTTAGAGCTTTCTTCTTCTGTTCAAGACAAAATTAAATCGGAGTATGCTGCTAAGTCTGGTGCCAATTTAGGCCTTTATCTTTTTACAGTGACTTGGGGAATTAGTTTAGCAATGCCTCAAATTACTGGGGACCCTGCTAAATTAGAAGATAATGCTGGTAGTTACTGGAATTATATTAATCTTCTTCCTCCGCTAGGGGCTGATTCTGTAAAAATGCAAGATGAACTTTCTAGTGTTCTTAGTGAAGATGTGCTTGGGTTGAGAGGGGTTATGAATGAGAAAAATCGGGAGATTATGTCTCTTTTTGAAGATAATTTTAAAATGAGTATTGTAGATGAAGGTGGAAAAATTAATGTGAACGACTGCTCGAGAGGCCGTTGTTTAGCTACTCTTGAGAGTTTAGTGGCTCTTTTTTCTTGTCCAGCAGAGAAAGCTTTTTTAGAAGACAAAGGGCTCACACCAGAAGAACTTGCCTATAGCATTAAAGATTTTATTTCTGAGTCAGATAAAACTTCTCCAGAGAGTGAGGTGAGTGATAAAAATGCCTACTATGCTGAACAAGACCCAGCTTATAAAGCTAAAGCTTTGCCATTTGATACTTTGAATGAATTAAAGCTTGTTAAAGGCTGGGACGACGAAATCCATGCTGTTTTTTCTCCTTATTTAACTGTTTACCCTATCAATAATACGAGCAATTCTGAGTATTCTAAAATTAACATTAACACAGCTTCGGATGATCTTTTAGGTTGCCTTGTTCCCTCTTCTCTTTCAGAAACTTGCAGGGAAAATTTTTTAAGAAAGATTCATAAATTAAGAAAAGATTCTGCACCTCTGAGTGGTGATGATATAGAGAGCACATTGAAGGACCTTATGTGCTATTCTCCAGGCCTTAATTCGGACTCTCCAAAGAGTTCACCTAAAGAATGGTTTGGTGTTTACTCGAAAGCTTTTAGGCTTATTATTGAAGGCAACAAGGGAACCAAAACGACAAAGCTTGAGATTGTGTTTAAGCGTCTAAACCCTGGCGAAAAAGTTCAGGGGGTTGATGTTGATAGTGTTATTCGGACTTATCAAGTGTTGTCATGGCACTTTTCTTGATGATTTGACAGGGATCTGAAACTCCTTGATAATAGTGTTATAAGTGTATTTTGTGCAGGAGCCTTTTTTTTATTTTATAGGCCTTCTTGTAGGTAGGGGTGAGTTGAATGCAAAAGATTATTGGTCTAGATGTCGGCAGCTATTCGGTTAAGGCTGTTGAAGTCTTAAATCACTTTAACTCATTTGAAATTTCAAATTACTATGAGAAAGTAATACCAAATATTGATGGTTTAACAAAAGATCAGCTTGTTCCGATTTGTTTGGAACAACTTTTTAGTGAGAATAAAATTGAGGCAGATCGCATTATCACAGCTATGCCTGGTCAGTATTCTTCGAGCCGTATTCTGTCTTTTAATTTTTCTGATGCGCGCAAGATAGAATCTGCAGTTTTTGCAGAAATTGAAGACACTGTCCCGTATAATCTAGATGAAATGATTTTGGACCACCAAATTATTGGCA
>CANFEH010000097.1 GCA_947445855.1 Zetaproteobacteria bacterium | reverse complement strand
TATAACAAGGTTTCTTTCGAAGAATGATTTTAGCTCGAAAGATCTTTGGGCGTTGGTCAAGACTACAGTTCGGAGTATAGAAGATTCTGATGATGGTTTTTTCATGAAATAACTATACTAAAAAAACAAAGTGCGTAACATCAGTTATTAAGTGAGAAATTATAAAGAACTTTTTCGAGACTTTCTTCTTCTCTTTTCTTGGTGAGAGATCTTTTTTTTATGCTGACGGCAGATTAAGTGAAAAGAAAAAAGTTTATAGAGCCACTTGTAGTAAGCTATGCGATGCAAAAGTGCAAACAGCAGAGGTGCTAATACTAAGAAAATGAAAAAAAGAGCATCATTATCTCTAAAATTACGAAAATAAACTGCAGAACCACAGGTCGTATTATCCTCATAATTTTCATTATTTATAATAGGCTCTTTTTTATCGTTTCTTAGATAATCTTCGGAATAAGTACTTTCTGGTTCTTTCCACTTAGAAAGATCATCGCAGCTTACATCTTCTAAATAAGAATCAAATCCTCTTCTCAAGAACGAATCAAAAATTTGACACTGATGTTTCCCTTTGTACAAAAGCTCATCTGCTCGCATTAAAGATAAAATTAAACTATAGTACCCGGCATCAGAAATAAAGTAACCAATAGAACGTAGCACAAGTTTATCGACAATTTTTTCTCCCAGATCACGACGTAAATCCCACAGCACTCCTGAAATAATTTGTCCTTCTTTATGCCAATCAAGTCCCATAAGATTTTCGTCATCAAAAATAAGAGAATTCGACCCTGTGCGTAAACATTTTTTATAGACAACACAAGCAAGAGACGTCTCAGGACAAATGCTTTCTCCTAAACAAGCATCTCCTGAATAAGCAAAAGAAAAGTAATCAGCCAAACCTTCATGAATAGCAAGAGATTCTCCCACGGTTGATGTTAGCGTAGAAAAAATTATATGATGAGATAGTTCGTGTGAAATTACATCACTGTCAAGAAGGAGATTTTTTAAAACTAAACCATCTCCTTTGCCGATAGAAATGACAGGTCGATTATTAAACTCCTCATCATAAGGAACATACATAGCATTGTTTGAACTTTTATTTTCACCAAAGAGACTATAGATTTTAATTAGAAAGGGCTTCGTACTCCACTCCTTGAAACCAAGATTCAAAAAAAATTTATAGATATTTGCAGCATGGGCAAACACAGAAGCTTCTGCAAAAAAAGGATCGTCTGGAGAATATATAAACTTATGTTCTTTTGAATAAGCTCTTGTTAGGTCTGCAGGAGCACCTGTGTCAAGATAAGTTTCAAAACGGTTGTTTTCTAAGAATCCAGTCCCTGTAAAAGAAAATTGGAAATTTTCTAAATCTGAAAGAATACTGTTTTTAGCGTAAGTTTGAATTTTTCCAGTAACTTCTTTTTCAAGAGACAAAAAAAGCTCTTTTGTTTTTAAAATTTTTTCTTGGGACACAAAGATTTCATAAAGTTTTTTATCAACTTGAATTTTAAATAAGTAAGCTGGAGTCAGTTTGTTTTCTTCATAAAAATAACAGGCTTCACCCGAAGATAAAAAAAACTTAGAACCTTCTTCTTTTATGTGAAAAGATTGAGCTATTTTTTTTGCTTTAGGAAGAAAGCTAAAATCTTCACTCGAAGAGTGGTTTTCTAACAAATAAATTTTTTCACCAAAGACAAGAGGGTCTACTTGTGAATTTTTTATTACTTTTAGAGACTGTTCGCACAGTATTTTTTTTTTGAAAAAAATGTTATAACTAGTCACCTCACTTGGTAGAAATGTTTTTTTCATTTCTTCTAAACGAAGATCTTTATGAATCAAAAAAGTTTCTTTTAAGTACTGAAGAAAATCTCTGTCTTCGGTTAAAGAAAAAACCTTCTCATGTTGAGCTCTGTTTTCTCGCGAATAAGGGTTGATCAGAACTCCTTTTTCTCTTTTTTTATCTATCCTTGCTTCTAGGAATACAGGAGACATAGTTAATATCATTAGCAAAAATGTTTTTTTTGTTTTAAAAAACTTTTTGTCCATAGTGTACCTCAAAGAGAGATTGCTTCTTAGATTTCTCGGAAAAAGGAGTCTATGGCTTTATAAAAATCTATTAGCTTTCTGCGAATTGTAGATATGACTAACAAAAGAAGACGGGAGAAGTTTTTAAGATGTTCCAACTTTATTCTATTGAAGGTAATCGACAAAAATTAGACGGTGGCTCTATGTTCGGAAATGCACCTAAAGCTCTGTGGGAAAAATGGTTCACTCCGGATGAAAAAAATCGGATAGAACTGGCTTGCAGGTCTCTTCTTCTTGTGAGTTCTGAGAAAAAAATTCTTTGCGAAACAGGTATTGGAGCATTTTTTTCACCAGACCTTGCTGCTCGCTATGGAGTAGAAGAGCCATCTTCTCATAAACTTATAGAAAACTTAAAAGCTCTAGGAATAGATCACCAAGAAATTGATTTTGTGGTTCTCTCTCATTTACATTTTGATCATGCAGGTGGACTTCTTCCCTCTTATGAAGAAATTAAAAAAGGAAATGATAGCTTACTCTTTCCAAACGCTCAGTATATCACTTCAAAAAAAGCTTTTGAAAGAGCATTGAACCCACACAGAAGAGATCAAGCTTCTTTTATTAGAGATCTTGTAGAAAAGATTGAGCGTTCAGGTAGACTTTTACTTATAGACGGAGACTCACATCCGATTGGAAAAAATATTGAATTTTTTGAAACTAATGGACACACCCCGGGACAACTGCATTTAGTTTTAAAAGAGGGAGAAAACAAAATTGTTTTTTGTGGAGATTTAATCCCTGGAACAGCTTGGGTTAATCCATCTATTTCCATGGGCTATGACAGGTTTGCAGAACTTTTATTAGACGAAAAAAAATCATTTCTCGAAAAAAATTTACACGAAAAAACTCTTCTTTTCTTTACTCATGATCCTTATACTTGTGCAGCACAGTATGAAGAAGACGGGAAAAAAATAAACATCAAAAATCCTCTTAAAGAAATGAAGAATTTTAAACTCACATCTCTTCTTTAAAAAAGGATTCACCTTGATTTTTTTACTAAAATTCGCTATATTGCGCTTTCTACGCTTATCCTAACTGCTTGGAACGCCCTCCTCTCATCCCAAGCTACGCGTATTTTATTCAACCAAACTATTGCTTTATCTAAGTAATAAGCCAACAAAAAGGGTTTAATCGTGAAAAACTATCAACCAGAAGTAGAAGAAGCGGTCAAATCTATTCACCCAGAAAAGAATGACTATCAAGTTTCTTTTGAAACAAACAAGGGAAACATCCTTGTAGATCTCTTTTTTGACAAAGCACCAGACCACTGCTTTAATATTTTAGGCTTAGCAAAGTCTGGTTTTTACGACAATGTGACCTTTCATAGGATTATAGATGGGTTTGTGGTCCAAGCAGGATGTCAAAAAGGTGATGGTACTGGAGGCCCTGGCTACAGTATTAAAGCTGAGTTTAATGACCATCCACATACTCTTGGTATCCTGTCAATGGCTCGTGCCCAAGATCCTAACTCCGCTGGTTCTCAGTTTTTCATCTGTCTTGGCGATGTCCCTTACCTAAATGGAAATTATACCGTCTTTGGGAAAGTAAATGACCCAGCTGGGCTTGAAGTTGTGAAAAGTATTGGAAAGATTAAAACAGGAGCTGGCGACAAACCTCTTGAGCAGGTAGTGATTCTTAAAACTGCTGTTTTTGAAAAGCCTAAAAACTAATTTTTTAGATGAAGTAGCACTCAATAAAACTTGCAAAATGAGATTCTTACTTGTACTCGCAGGGCTTAATCATGCATGCATCTTTCTAGAAAACTAAAAAAAACTTAGCAAAATAGATAAGTTAAGAGAAAGAAATCATTTCTTGTGGAGATTTCTAGTTTTCTGCTTGAAGTTTTTGGAAATCTCGCTAGGATATTCTGCCCTTGGTATCTTGCTTAAAAAATCGCTTAGGCTCACACAAAGAGCCTCTTAGCGAATAAAAATAAAAAATCACTGATAACAAAATCGTATTTTGTAAAAAATATTTGGAGAAAATTAAAAGAATGTCTGGCATCAAAAATCTAAATAACGACTCTCTAGAAAAAATGATTAAACTATTTAAGAAGCAAGTTGAGAAAGTAGGAATACTCGGTGACCTAAAAAAGCACCTTGTTTATGAAAAGCCTTCTCTCGCCCGCAAGAAAAAATCTATTGCTGCTCGTAAACAAGCTGCAAAACAAGCAAGACGTTTTAGCGCTTAATTCAATCTTTAAATAGCTTTTCATCCTTGATACCAAAGGACAAAGAAGCACAATAAGCGATCCCAATAATAAATGCAGCTTTTATTCTATTAAGACGTGAAGTCTTCAGAATAAGCTCCATTTATTTATTCTAATGACAAAAAGATTGCATCCCAAAACTAAACCACGTTACTCTAATAATTAGGCACTTTCAAAAAAAACCAAAGCAAAAAGGTCTCAAACCTACTCATGTTTGTGATAAGTTTATCACAAATAGAACCCTTCGGGTTTGTAAAAAAGAGCCGGTGCCACACATGAAGCTCTTGCCTTATGCTCTTTGGTTCCTTCGTATAAGGAGAGTGTATGGTCAAAAGCTTGCTCAACTTGAGTCTAGTCTGCTTCTTCCTTTCGCAAACCACTTTTGCTTTTATTAACATAGAAGGGCAAAGACATAGAAGTAAACACAACCACCTTCCAATTCATCAACAGGTTCTTCGTCCAGACACTTACAAAGCAGAAGTAACGAGAAGTTTTGCAACTTCTTACAAAGTCACATTAGTGAAGAGAGATTCTCTCACAGATGAGATCAGACTTATCAGTGGTGATTTTGGTAGTGTACAAAGCACTCACACCACTGTCGAACATTACAAGGAGTTTGCTTTAAATTTCATTGATCACAACTTCGAGATGTTTGGAGTCAAATCAAAAGATTTAAGAATTATACCTCAAGCAACTTACCTTGATAAAGATGTTCAATTTATTCAATTTGTACTCTTTAAGGAGGATAAACTAGTCGAAGACTCTTCGGTCTCTTTTCGATTCAAAAGAAATAAACTTGTACAAATTGCAAATTTTGCTTTCGTAGAAGCAAAGTTTGTGGATGACCAGCTTCTTTCACAAGATCTTCTTGAGAATTCTATTGTCCAAGAAACTGGAGCAAAGAAGCTTACAAAAACTCATGATGCTTACCGTGTGGTGAAAGAAGACAAAGGTTACGTCCTTATTCCTGTAGCTAATTACGAAATTTTAGATCGAGATAATATATCTCTTTCTGTTCAAATTAATCAAAATAACAATAAAATCTATGAACAAAGAGAAAATAAATTATATATCCAAGGCCATGCCTCTATGGATGTGT
>CANFEH010000096.1 GCA_947445855.1 Zetaproteobacteria bacterium | reverse complement strand
TGTAAATTTTTCTTGCTGCCTAATGAAGTCTTCTTCTTGTTTTTTAATCTCAATTTTAATTTTTTCTACTTCTGCTTGAAGTACTTTTTGGGCTTGAAGACCCTCATCCACAGAGGTTACCACTTGTCTTAAATCAATCACACCAAAGCGAAGCTCACCATTACTCTTTGCAGGAGATGACGCTTTAGCGCCGATAGACAGAACTAATAAACTAAAAACAAAACCAACTTTTTTATTCAAAATCATAAAAGAATCTCCTTATTTGTTAATAACCAAGAGAGAAAATAAATTTCATATCACCTAGAAAACGCTCATTACTCATCTCAAGAGGATAAGCCCATTCAAAACGGAATGGTGCAATTGGAGTTTTCCAACGAAAACCAAAGCCCACATCCGACTTAAACTTTTTAAAACTAATAGACTCACCCTCTTCAAAAGCTCCACCTGTATCAAAAAATATAAGACCTTTGATGTTTGCTTGTTGAATGATTGGGACAAAGTACTCAACTTGAGCATAGATTTTTTTGTCACCACCTTTGTAGTAAGGATAAGCAGACTCTGTTGGAAGCATTGATTTGTACTCAACAGGACTCACCTCACCAAAGTAGTACCCTCTCAAATCATAATGTCCACCAAGACGGTAGCGAGCTGAGTAAGGAAGAGTTCTTCCATCAAGCTTCCACAAGTACCCACCCACAAGATTAAACTTAAAGTATGACCGGTAATCTTTTGTGAAATCTATAGGAAGGTAATAGCTGATTTCAGCTTGAGTTTCCATGTATTTTTGATTACCAATTTGAGGAATACCTACAAACTTATGACTAAGCGAAGTAGCTAAACCCTCTGTTGGGTCAAGTATGTTATCTAAATCATAGCGAGAAAGAGTGAACTTAACGCTACTTGTTATAATAGCTTCTGTGGATTCCAAAAGAACATTTTCTTTGCTCGGTTGATTCACGCTGAAACTATAAGTAACAAAAGCCCGTAAAAGTTCTACAATAGTGCGCCCTACTGTGAGATCTACTTTAACTTCTTTGTCTTGGCTCTCATAGTCAGAAGAAAACCTTAACATTCTAGAATCATAGGACAAGCTGCCGCCTAAATACCACTGACTATCAAGTACTCGAGGGTTTGCAAAACTAATTTTTCCAAGAATGTTACTGGATCCTGACCAACGTCCTTCCAAACCAAGAGACCACCCACGTCCAAACTGATTCTTTTCATCATAACGACCTTGAGCAAACCAAGTCTCAGCTGTTTGCCCACCGGGAGAAAAACCAATAGAAGCTTGTAGTTCTCCTGTCGATTTTTCTTTGATAGAAACATCTAAATCCACTACATCTTCTTCGGTGTTAGAGGGCTTCTTTTGCATTTTCAACTCATCAAAAAAACCAAGCCTTTGAATATTTTTCTTTGACGCTGAAAGACCGCTTCCACTGTAGAGCTCCCCATCATGCACTTCCATCTCTCGACGAATGACGTTGTCTCTTGTCTTACTATTTCCAGTAATCGAAATTTTTCCGAAATAAACTTTCTTCCCTTTAATAATCTCAAAGTGAAGCTTCACTGTTCTCTTGTCTGGATCAAAAATAGGGATTGGATTGATATCGGCATAGGCATAACCTAAATCTCCATATTTTTCTCCCAAAACACTTACATCCTGATGAAGACGAGATATTTTAAAAATATCTCCTGCTTTCAAAGAAAGGCTCTTCATTAATTCATCATAAGTATAAAGATCTGGACCAATATCACCACCGACAGAAAGAGATTCCACTTTATATTGCTCTCCCTCCTCAATACGAATAGCAATACGAGCAAAAGACTTATCTCTATCAATATGGATGACAGGAGAAGAAATTTTCACATCAGCAAAACCATGATCCTTATAATAGTAGGTAAGAAATTCAATATCTCTTGTCACAAAGTCACGGTTATAAATAGAACGAGATGTAATTGCTGTGAGGTTTGTATAGGGTTGGGACATAAACTGAGCAAGAATTTGTTCATCTGTAAAGAAATGATTTCCAAGTAAGCCCACCTCTGCTACAAGAATTTTACCATTTTCAGACAGCACAAAAATAAGCTCATTTTCATAATCATTTATTTTTTCTAAACGATAGGAAGTATCAACTAAAAAAAAACCTTTTTCATGATATTTCTTCTGAATAAGACTAACATCCTGACTAATCTTATTGTCATCTACAATGGTATAAAGCTTAGAAACAAGCTCCTCTTTAATAGTAGCCTCTTTGAGCTCTTTCATGCCAACAAAAGATATTTTACTAATGGAAGGCTTTTCTTTGAGGACATACGTTAGAATAAAGCCTTTTTCTGTTTTTTCTTTGTAAACATCGATATCAGAAAAATAGCCTAGTTCATCTATATGTTTAATGTCTTCACGAATGTTTTTCCCGTCTATTTCCTCTCCGACTTGAGAAACAAGAAGAGGATAAATAGCTTCTGTTCCAACGCGAATATTTCCTTTAATCACAATAGAGTGAATTTTTCCCACAGCAGAAAAAGAAACAAAACTAAAGTTTAAAACAAAAAGGAAAAATATGAATTGTAAAGACTTCAATACTATCCCCGATCAATGATACAACCATCTTCCATTACAATTCTCTGAGGCATTTTGCGTGCTAAAGCCTCATCATGAGTCACAAGAAGCATGGTTATTTTATAGTGTTGACACAAACTAAACAAAAGTTCCTGAATTGTTGCACTTGTTCTATTATCTAAGTTACCTGTTGGTTCGTCCGCAAGCAAAATTGCAGGAGTCATCAAAAGAGCACGAGCTACAGCAATTCTTTGTTGCTCTCCGCCAGAAAGTTCTCCTGGTCTATGGTTAGCTCTATGAGGTAACTCCACTGCCTCTAGAAGCTGTTCTGCTCGACTCTTCACTGTTTGTTTCTCAAGACCAGCTATCAGTCCTGGCATCATAATATTTTCTAGCGCGGAAAACTCTGCTAGCAAATTGTTCATTTGAAAAACAAATCCGATAGAGCGATTGCGTAAGCGAGAAATTTTCTGATCAGAAAGTTTCGACAGATCATAACCATTCACGCGGATAGTGCCAGAGGAAGGTTTGTCTAAAGTCCCAATTAGATGTAAGAGCGTACTCTTTCCAGCTCCAGATTTTCCTGTGATCGCTATCATGTCTTCTTCATAAAGATCTAAGTCCACACCTCGTAAGGCTGTGACTTCCTCATTAGCAAAGCGAAAGTGTTTTGTCACCCCCTGCAGTTCCACAACTTTCTTACTTTCGATAAAAGATGTCATAAGTACCGAAGACCTTCTGTTGAAGCTTGTCTAGATGCGACAAATGCTGGGTAAAGTGCAGCTAAAAGACTCAGGAACACTGCACTCAAGCCTATTGCTAAATATTCCGTGGATAAAAACTTAATGGGCACGAGATAAAGATAGGACTGTAACATGCTTGGAAGCCAGAGACTAGGAAGATCTGAGGCTAAAAAAGCACAGAAACTAAGCCCCAAAAACAGACCTAGAAGAGAACCTATTGTGCCAATGGTAAAACCATGAGCCAAATGAAGCCACAAAATTCCTTTTTCATCAAGACCAAGAGATCTCAAAATAGAAATTTGGCTTCTTTTATAATAAACACTCATCATAAGAGTTCCACTAATAGAAAAAGCAGCAACCAGCACAATAAGAAAAAGAATAGCTCCCATGGTGTATTTTTCTAGTTTAAGAGCAAAAATTAAGGACTTATTAGCATCTTTCCATGTACGTACTTTTAACCCTAACTCTTTTCCTAATTTTCCAGAAAATTCTTCAACCTTCTCTGGGTCCTTTATATTAATAGCTAAACCGGTGACATAATTTTCTTCATCCAGGTAAGCATCATAATCAGGCATGAATTTTCTCGCATGAGGCAAGAGTACAAGAGCATATTTCGCGTCGTACTTAGGGAGCCCAGTATAAAAAGAGCCTCTTACTTGGAATAAAGAAGCTGCACTTCCTCCACCTAAGATATTGCTCATACTCATTTGTGGGTTCAAAATATTTATCACATCTCCGTAGCGGGCTGCGAGTCTTACAGCAAGAGATTCTCCCAGAATGATCCCTGGCAAAGAAGCAAGCTCTTCTTCGTTTTCTGCTTGTACTGCTTTTGGGCGCAAAATAGGTTCAGAAATTTTGTCAAAGCTTCCTTCTATAAAGTGCTCTCGAAATCCCCACGGCTCACCTCCTAGTTCTTGATCTAAGCCAAAAAGAGTGACGGGAGCTAAGTTTTCTTCCTGTTTCATAACTACATCAGCTTGAATAAAAGGCTCAACACGAGTGACTTCAGGCTGTTTGCTTAAACTATAAAATGGCACTTCATCTAGACTAAAACCCATTAAGGTTTTGGCTGAAAAAACCTCAAGGTGAGGCATTCCTCTAAACATCTTATGCCGTAAATTATTTTCAAGCCCACCCATAACAGAAAGAACAATAACAAGAGTAGCCACACCAATAGCCACACCAAGCACAGAAATCTTTGTCATAAAAGAAAGATTTTTATTCTTGGGCGCTATCAATTGGCGCCATGCAATCCATAGAATATAAGTAAAACGTTTCGTCAGCAAAAAACAACCCTCTACACATGACTCGAAATTCCACTAAGGGTAACAAACTCTTTAGGAAATCTCACTTGTTATTTCATCTTTTTATTTTCAATGAGCTCTGTTAGCTTAAGACATATTTAAAATAAAACTAAAGAGGCTTCTCATGGAAACTAGCTACACGCGCGGTGTTGTGACAAAGCAGGCTCATGTGGGTATTCCTGATGGACTATTCGAAGAAGAATATGGACGTTCAGGCTTTTTTGGTGGCTATGCGCATATTTATAGGAAAAAACCACCAGTTAATTGGCTAAGAATCGAAGGCCCGCTTAAACCACGTTCCTTCCAACTAAAAAATCTTCACAAAGAAGAACTCTCAAGTGACTATCTTAGTAATCGCAAAGAAATTCTTTATAACCAAGATGTTCGCCTCCACTTTTGCAAACTAGAACAGTCGATGACTTATTATTTTAGAAATGGAGATGGAGACGATCTCTATTTTGTACACGAAGGAGCAGGGGAACTTTACACCGATTTTGGTTGTCTTTCTTATGAAGCTGGCGATTATATTTTGATTCCAAAAGGTATTGTGTATTTATTTACACCAAGTTCAAAAAGCGAAATGTTTCTAATCGAATCTGCCACTGAACTTAAACTTCCTGAAAAAGGAATCCTTGGGCATCATGCTCTTTTTGACCCTTCTGTGATCACACTCCCTGAAATAAAAGAAGTCCCAGAAGCAAGAGAGAGTGACGGTAGCTTTAAGCTTATAATTAAAAGAAACCAGGAGCTCACCTCTGTCTACTACCCTTTCTGCCCAATCACAACAGCAGGGTGGAAAGGCAACTGTTTTGTCTGGAAGATTAATGTGAGAGACATCAGACCTATTCACTCTGAACGCTATCACCTTCC
>CANFEH010000095.1 GCA_947445855.1 Zetaproteobacteria bacterium | reverse complement strand
ATGTTTGGATGTACCCTATCTCCATAAGTAGACTCAAGAACAAGATAATTTAAATTCTTTAAAAATGACGGCTTTTTTAAAATAGGAGAGTTTTTTCTGCCAAGGTCTCCAGAAAAACCTATTCGTATTCCATTTTTCTTTTGCTCAAGAACAATAGAAGCTGAACCTAAAATATGACCTGCATCGATAAAAGTAGCATAAAAATCGTCTCCAAGAAAAATTTCTTCGTTATAAGAAATAGGTTTAAATAAAGCGAGAGATTTTACTACATCACTATAGTCAAAAAGAGGAAGAGCTGGCATGTGCTTTGAAAATTTTTTTAGATTTGCATAGTGAGCATCTTCTTCCATCAGATGTGCTGAGTCTCGCAGCATAATTTTCGCTAAGTCATAGGTAGCATGAGTGCAATAAATTTTTCCTTTAAAACCTTCTTTTACAAGACAAGGAATATACCCTGAGTGATCAATATGAGCATGGGTCAAAAGAATAAAGTCAATAGAAGAGGGATCAACTGGAAAAGGAGTCCAATTTTGTAGGCGAAGGTCTTTTAGTCATTGAAAAAGGCCACAATCTATAAGAAAACGACGATTTTTTTCTTCTAATAAAAATTTAGAGCCTGTGACTGTTGAGGCTCCTCCCAAAAAATGAATTTTCAAAATAATCTCCTCTTTATTTTTAGAAATAACTGTAAAAACCCCATAGAATAACTTACTTAAAATAAAGATAATAAAAAAATCATTTTTAAAAATAGAAAGATTTTGTTATGTATCCTGATATATAAAAATCAAAAAAACATAGGTAAAAATAATGGTGGTTTAAAATGAAGTATCTTCTATTTATTTTATTTTTCTTTTCTCCTATCGCCTACTCGTCGAGCAAAGATAGAGGATTAAGACCTGAAGATGTTCTGTCACAAGCTGAGATTCAGTCTATTATCGAAACAAATAATTATTTTTATTATAAAGAGCTCGATCTAAAAAATCCTATTTGGATGAATACAGAAAGACTTTATGCAAAACATTTTTTAGGAGAAAGAGAGTTTAAGCTTTCTGAAAAAGATGTAGCTCAAAAAACAGTAGAATGTTTTCCTATTAAATATCAACTAGAAATTCTTTATAGAGACAAAATGGCTGTACATAGCTCTATCGGGGGAGTTATCCCAAGCGTAAATATAAGCTTTGGACAAGGAGTGACCTACGGGATTGATCGAATTTTTTCAGGCTTATTTAGTTTTTTACTTCCCGCTCAATGGATGAAAATTGCTAACCAAGAAAGACTTTATCAAATTAGTTATCACACTCTTTCTAAAAAAATTCTTGACTTAGTTTTAAAAGCAAGACTTGCTTATATTGAATTGCACAAAAAAATACAAGAATTTGAAACTGTAAACTACTATCTCATTCACATGCAAATTTTAGCTCTTAGTGACAGAGAATATTTTCATGAAAGTCATCTCATCCAAGCTGTAATTTCAAAAATGGCAATAGACATGGCAGAACGAAGAAGTGCAATACGTATTGCTTTTGATGATCTAGCTTCTCTTATGTCCATGGAGCGTGATGATACAGATCTGACGCTAAATCGGCTGAATATCGAAGATATAAAAAACTTTCCAAAAAAACCAAAATTTAGAACAGAATCAGGAGAAGAAGAGGTTCCATCTAAAGAAGATTTTTTAAGAGAGGTTGTGAGCAAATCTATTGAACTTAAAATTGTTAGAGAACTGTATGAAGTAAGTAAGATGAACATTGGAATTGAAGCTCTTGGTGGCACATTTAGTACAAATGAAGCTGGTGCAACACAAAGGCATGATGGGGTATTTAATTTTAATTTAGGTTACGGAACAGTTCCAGACATTCTTGCTTCAGTCTCTAAAAAAAGATCTGCAAAAATTGATGTAAAAAATGAAGTTATTGGAATGCTTACAATTGCGAGAAAAACTTATGATACTTATATTAACTCTCGCACAGAATACGTAGAAGCAAAAAAATCTCTTAGACTTAACAGAAATATGTTTAAATCTAACATGAAAACGCTAGTGGCGAGAGAAGATTCATCTCAGGGTCTTCCTGTTATTCTTGGGATTGGGTTCCTTATGGAAGCTGAAATGTCCCTAACAGATTCTCTTCATAAATTTTTAGAATCTAAAGCCTATATGGAACGGTTTCTTCTAACAGAATCTTCTGAATATTTAGAACACGTTCCAGAAAAAGATAAAATCCTAAAAGCTTTTGAAAAAAGCAAAGTGGATTTTAAAAAAGGATTGTTAAGAGACACAGATCTATTGCAGAATTTAAAAAAAATAAGAAAAAGTAATGACTTGAACTATTTTCTTTATGGTAATCAAAATAGATTTGATGTTTTTTTCACAGAAAATAGAAAACAAGAGGTCAAAGATATTGTACAAAAAAAAATTGAAACACTTCTAGAAAATACAGTCCTCATTCGGAGAGGTGAAAAATATTTTAAAATTTTAGAAAAATATATTTTAGAAAATCAAATTTATTTAACAGAAAAACAACAAAAAATTCTTGAAAAACGACTTAAAAAAACTTTTTGACTCCTAAAAAAATAAACTCTATACTTTTTGACAAGCTTTGTAGAGATTTTTCACTGAAAAAAAAAGAGAATTTATGCTAAAAAACACTCGCTTTATTTCTGTTCCTTTAGACCTAGGAGCTAACACAATAGGCAGTAAAAATGGTCCTGAAGCTCTTCTCAAACATTTTCAACAAATAGATTTCTATAAACAGAGAAATTTAAATCAGTTATTCACTCTTATTTCTGTAGCAGAAAGAAATAATTTTTCTGAGAAACTTAAATTCAAAGAAGAAATCACAGACACATGCAAACAGCTAAGAGAAGTCGTTCGAAAAGCTCTTCATGAAAAAGAATTACCAATTAGCATCGGAGGTGATCACTCTCTTGCTATTGGGAGCATCTTTGGTGCTCAAGCTTACTGCTACGAAAATGGTTTGACACTAGGAGTTATTTGGTTAGACGCTCATGCTGATATAAACACTCCAGAAAGCTCAGAAACTGGTAATATTCACGGGATGCCTCTTGCGACCCTTCTTGGTATGGGTCACTCTTCTCTTGTAGATCTCTGCAAGCCTGCTCCCTTTTTAGAAGGTAAACAAGTTTATCTTGCTGGAGTACGTGATGTAGATGAAAAAGAACAAGTTATTCTAGATGAAAGCCATGTATACTATGCACCTATGGCTAGAATCAAAGAAATAAATCCTGAAGTGATTGCACAAGAAATTGAAACAAATATTTTAAAAAAATATGATTGTATTCACCTTTCTATTGATCTTGATGTTATGGATCCAAGTCTAGCTCCGTCTGTAAGCACACCAGTAAAAAAAGGCATGACTCTTGAAGAAGTAAAAGCGATTCTTTTACCACTCAAAAAATCAGGAAAGCTTTTATCTCTTGATTTTGTTGAATATAACCCTTTGAATGAAAAAGATGGAAAAGGATTAACAACAAGCACAGAGCTTCTTTCTTATTTGCTGTAAAAGAGTAAACTTGTTTATTTATTTTTTCTCTGCATCTTGATTTCCATATTTACAATATGGTTTTTTTATAAACTAAAACCAGTTAAACAGTCAGTACTGCAAGAAGTACAATTCATATTTTCAGACTCGCATTCTGTTACTGTATTTCCATCATCACAAACTTCTTTACCACCCAAGCTTCCATCTCCACAAACACTACAATAATTATCACTAGAAGAATCGCAGGTTCTATTTTCATATTTTTCGCATATAAAATTCATACTTCTAATTTTACTGTCACTCATATAATATTTAAAACCAGTAATAACATATCCATTGGGGCAATAGTCTGTATATGTCGTAGTGCTACCAACAGCAGGAACTGTTCCATAGTCAATTGATGTGTTGTATGATTTGGTACCGGGCGTTGATGTACTTGAATAACTGACTGACGATGATAAATTGCTTTTTTGATTACAACGAATTTGATATGAAGTAACTTTTTCTGTATCAAAAGTTACGGCCAAACCAGTTATAAATGGAGAAGTACTTGGGCAGGTATATTTTGTATCTGCTAGATTTGAAGTAGCAGTCATGGAGAGCCTTCCAGCTGAAGAAGTACTAAAATTTCCTGATGTATCGCTTACAGTATAACAGGGTAGCGAAACTTTACGTTGAGAAATAGATAGATAGGAATATACTGCACTGTTATCAGGACATCTAAGAGTTGTGTTTGGATCTGGCTGACCAGATGCTTTTCGAATAGTTGTTAAACTATCGACTGAACCTATTTTGTAACCACTCTCACAGCAATTGCATGCGTTTGTGCCTGTAGTACCATCTCCGCAATAAGAGCTTGTTAAACTAAAACTAGTTAAACAATCCTCGCTACAAGAAATACAATTAGCATTTCCATACTGACATGCTGTTTCTGTTGCTGTATTTCCATCATCACAAATTTCTTTACCACCTAAGCTTTCGTCTCCACAAACACTACAATGATTATCACTTGAAGAATCGCAGGTTTTCTTTTCATATTTTTCGCATATAAAATTCATACTTCTAATCTTACTGTCACTTAGATAATATTTAAAACCAGTAATAACATATCCATTGGGACAGTTGTCTGTATACGTTTTAGTAGCACCAACAGCAGACACTTCTGATACGACGACTGTCTGGGCAGGCCTTGAATTACTTATTGATGAATATACATCACTCTGTTTACTACAACGAATATTATATGAGAATAATTTTTCTTCATCAAAAGTTACTTCCAAACCAGTTACAATTTTATAACCAGTCGGGCAGCTATAGGAGGATGAATCTTTTAGATTTGAAGTAGCGCTCGTCCAAAGTTCATTGTATGTCGTAGATATTAAATTTGATGCACTATTTAAACCATAACAACGTAAGCCAAATTTTTTTAGCTTACCATAGGTAGGAGTAGCTACCAGCTCGTTATCAGCGCATCTAAGAGTTGTGTTTGGATCTGGCTGACCAGATGCTTTTCGAATAGCTGTTAAACTATCGACTGAAGCTATTTTATAACCACTCTCACAGCAATTAACATCAGTTGAAATGCTACAATTACTTTGGCACCAAGCTTGACCATCGCATGTTTCGTTTGTGTCTGTAGTACCATCTCCGCAATAAGGGCCCGCTAAGCTTAAACTCTTTGAACAATCTGCTTTACAAGAAGTACATGTTGCTGATCCATAAGCACAAGCTGTTTCGGTTGTTGTATTACCGTCATCACATATTTCGTTTGTGTCTTTAGTTCCATCTCCGCAAACAGAACCCTCTAAACTTAAACTCTCTGAACAATCTGCTTTACAAGCAGTGCATGTTGCTGATCCATAAGCACAAGCTATTTCGGTTGTTGTATTACCGTCATCACATATTTCGTTTGTGTCTTTAGTTCCATCTCCGCAAACAGAACCCTCTAAACTTAAACTTGCTGAACAATCTGCGTTACAAGCATCACATGTTGCTTCACCATAAGCACAAGCTATTTCGGTTGTTGTATTACCGTCATCACATATTTCGTTTGTGTCTTTGGTTCCATCTCCACAAACAGAACCCTCTAAACTTAAACTTGCTGAACAATCTGCGTTACAAGCATCACATGTTGCTGAACCATAAGCACAAGCTATTTCGGTTGTTGTATTACCGTCATCACATATTTCGTTTGCGTCTTTGATAGAGTTTCCACATTCTTCTGTCGTTTCTGCTACTGCAGCTTCTTCTGCTACGACTGGCTCTGTGGTTGTTTCTTCTGCAACTTCTTCTGTTGTAGCTTCTGTTAACCCAAAACTATTCGAATCGTTGTTCTGTTCTTCTGCAGCTTCTTCTGTTGTAGCTTCTTCTGTTACGACAGGCTCTGTTGCAGCTTCTTCTGTTGCAGCTTCTTCTGTTGCAGCTTCTTCTGTTGCAGCTTCTTCTGCTACGACT
>CANFEH010000094.1 GCA_947445855.1 Zetaproteobacteria bacterium | reverse complement strand
CAGAGGATATAAAGAAAGAAAAGAATTCAAAAAGTATAAGGAATCTGTTTCTAAATTACAAATAACTATTAAGCGTTTTATAGCTCAAATACCTCAAAAAAAGTGTAGAATTCTGGGACGAAAATTAAGAGCTCTGAGGGTTCGAATTGGAGACCCAACGGAAACAAAAGCGTATGAAGAAATTTTAGAAGTCATTCAAGGTGCAACACGAACCTTGACACCTAAGGCAGTGGAAGAAGCGGAAATACTTGTCGAACAATATTTTTCATTAAGTCTTCATAAATCAAATGAAAACGAAACAGAATGTGAAAAATTGAAAAAAGAAGTAGAAAGATTACAAGCAGAATTAAATAAGAAGTCTGCAGCTCTAGAAAGAATGGGTAGAAAAATTGCAGCTCAAGGTAGAACTCAATTATCTATAAATCCAGAAAAAGAAAAACAATCTAGGCAGAAAGAAAAATCTAGCTCTTCTGATGATAGTGATGGAGGGGGAGGGGCAGCAGCTCCTACTCTGTATAAAGTAGAGAATCAAGCAGAAATAGAATCCCTAGCAAGGAAATATAATCTCTCAAAGAATTTAGAGGAACGCTTAAAAGATATAAAAGAGAACCCTTATAAGCCATATTCAGGAGATGTTCAGAAAATGAAATTTCAAGAAGGTCGACTTGATGTCTACCGTGTAAAACTTAGTTGTGGTTACAGACTCTTGTACACAGTAGATGAAGGTAGGAAAACAGTAAAATTACTGCACCTTTTTGATCACGATGCATATGATAAATTTTGTAAGAACAATGGTAAATAGTTTATTTTTTTAGTATTCTTGTTTTTTTATTTGGTCTATGATTTCAGAGTGTAAATTTAAGCTTAGAATAAAAAAGTTTCTATCATGTTCTCCCCAAGAATAAAGAGCATTGGCTATATCAAATGACGACTTGGGGTCATGCATATGAAAAAGATACTCTAGCACATAGTCTTGTTGAACAGAGAGCTCATCGTCATAATACATTTCTAGTATATTTTCTAAAGAAAGTTTGTTTCCGAATGAACTATAACAGGGCCACTCTCTTAGAATGTTTGCAAAAGCCTGTTCTTGTTTTTTGTCTTCAAAATTACTTATACTTGGGTCTTCTTGTAAATTAGCTTTACTCTCAGAATCCTGCTCCTTCAGTCGGTCATTCAAAGGAGATTGACAGTGTTGTGATGGAAAGTTAATGAGAACACCCATAAAGAGTCCTAGTCATATTAAGTTGATAGAAATTTTCCAATCATACTAAAGTGTTTTCGAAACTTTTATTCAAAAACACTGAATATCAATATAAATGAAAAAAAGAATCTGTCATTCTTATTTGTCTGATATTTTTCAGTAAATTCTCACTCCATTGTTTAAACTCATTTAAAAGCAGTCTCTTGAATTCTTTCTCTTTGTGAGGGAAGCTGTTTCTTCTTGGGAGAGAAGGTATATAGACGTAATCCTCTAGTATCTTTCTATTTTTTAAACATAATTAAAAATAGTTAAAATAAAATTAAAAAAATCATAAAGAAAAATCTTTTTCTTCCGATTTAACCATATAGTTTTTCAATTCTCCCCACTTTTATAACACTTGAGGTTTCTATGAAGCTTAAAGTTATTTCTTATACTTTTTTCCTTTCAGTGATCATGTCTTGCGGGGAGCCTATAGACTATTTTTATGAACTTCTAGAAAAGTATGGTTACCATCCTTATCTTCATCCTCTTGAATATTCAGGAACAGGCACATTGCTTTCTGGTGGAGTTCGAAGGATTGACTTAGTTGCTCCTCCACTTTCTTGTTTTCCAGATGGTCAAGAGGGAATAACGCGGTACATAGATCAAACAACACTGCCTGTTAGTACCGAAACAGTAAAGATTGATGCTGATATAAGAGCAAAGTTTCTTAAAACTCTAGCTAGTGCTAGCCCAAGTATCCGAGGTGGTATTAGAATCAATGAAGCGAAGTCTATAGAATTTAAAGCAGAAGATGTGTCTGTTGAGTATTTCGATAGTGGAGAACTGCTTAAATTTTATAAAAACAGAATGTCTCCACTCTGCAGAGAATTTCTGCAAGGAGGAACTAGTTTTGTTACGCAAGCAGTTAAGATAGGTCGTCTTGAATTTACTTTTTTCAAGACAAACAGAGGTCGTATTTATATTGATGCACAAAATGTGAATCAATATCTAGATTTTGCTGCAGATGTAAAATGGACAATAGAAGAAAACTTTAAGCTCATCATTGAGTCTCCTAAGTACGTTGCTTATCAGTTAGCTCAAATCAAAAAAGATGAAAACATAATTTCTCTTTATAGAACGCAGTCATCAGGATTAGATGATTGGGATTTTTATAAAATTTTATCGATAGATGAAGATGGCATTTTTACAAATCATAGTAAAGATTTCTTTGAAGGAGAAAAAAAATGAAAAATTTCTGTAAGGTGTTTTTATTATTAAATCTTGTTCTTCCTTTATATTCTTGCGGTGAAGGAGAGTCTTTTATTCAAGATATTGTTTATAATGTAGCAGATGAAGATGTAGAAGTAGGAGTTGAATTTAACAATTACTTTAATCTTGAGTTAGAATCTAGTATTCCAATTTTACAGTATGGGACTCTTAATTTTATTCCAGCAGGAAGGGAAACAGGAGCTATTTTTTCTTTCTCACTCAATATGAATATCCTTAATGATAAAGATATTCTTTCTCTTAAGAAAACAAGAGTACTTCCTAACGGAAGTCCTATGACAAATTATGTGGAATCTGATCTTTTATGGTTGTATTTGAAAAATCAAAAAAATGTTCACCCATCTTTTTACCTTGGAACGGATGTCGATGATTTTTATATAGGCGCTGCTGTTCAGTTTGTTTTTATAGATGAGCAGTTCCCAGAACAACTTACAATCACACAGAGGTTTCGTGATTCAAAAGGACGCCTTGTAGGTGCTATGACTATTTTTGGCCCAAGACTTTATAATAATGGTTCTGTGAGAGACTATGGTGGAATATTTTTTGTTACAAACGCAACAGATCTAAAAAAGTTTGTTGAACAAGATAAAGCTGAAATCCGTTCTCATGGTGTTTCTAGCGCAGAAATAATTGTGAAAAAAAATGGTGAAGACTACACAATTAGCGATAATGAACTAAGAGAACTAATAAAAAAATTAAATAAAAAGATTAAAGAATTTAATAAATCGCAGAAAAAAACGGAAGATTTTTAGAGATAGTTTTATAAAATATTTCCTTTATTTACTTAGAGTGCCGGCTTATTTTTCTAGCTAAAATCTTGCTTTTGTCATAATCTTGTAGTCAGGAAAATTTATTTCTTAGAGGTTTTTTTAGTATGCCAAGTTCTAATTTTTTTCTTGATAACAAAGATATTTCTTTTCATGTAGAAAAAAGAATTGATTTCGAAAAATTATTTTCTCTCATTTTAGAAGATGAGAAAGAGGCTTTTTCAGCAAAAACAGCAGAAGAATACAAAAAAAATTGTCAAGAAACCTTGAAAGCTTTTGGTGAAATTTGTGCTACTGAGATTGCTCCTTATGCGAGAGAAGTAGACGAGACACCTTTGAAGCTTGAGAATGGAGAAGTTGTTCTTCCTGAAAGATTAAAAAAAAATATAGCGACACTAAAAAGTTTTGGTATGACAAGTCTTAGTATTCCTCCTCGTTATAGTGGGATTGGTGGCCCATTTCTTATGGAAATGATCGCTTGTGAAATGCTTAACCGAGCTTGTCCTTCTACAATGCTTAATTGTGCATGGCATGCCCCAATTGCACGTATTCTTATTCACTACGCAGATAAGTCTATTCAAGATCGTTACATAGAAGATCTTGTGAGTGGAAAAATTTCAGGGAATATGGCTCTCACAGAAGCTGGAGCAGGAAGTGATCTTTCAGCTATAAGGACGAAAGCAAGAAAAGATGAATCATCTGCAGAAAAAGTATATCTCCTAACAGGTGAAAAAAAATTTATCACTAACGGTGGGTCAGAGCTTAGTCTTGTTTTAGCAAAAGGAGCAAATGACAAAAAAGGACTTGCAAGTCTTAGTCTTTATCTTTGCCCTAGGAAATGGGATGGAAAAGATAATTTTAAAATAACAAATCTTGAGAAAAAAATAGCTTTGAATGGATCAGCAACTTGTGAGCTTGTGTATGAAAATTCTAAAGCTTATTTACTGGGAGAAGATGGCGAAGGTTATCGCTACATGTTAGATCTTATGAATGATTCTAGAATTGGTGTAAGTTTTCAGTCTTTAGGAGTTCTTGAAGGTATTTATCAAGACACTTTAGCTTATGCAGAGCAAAGAACTTCTTGGGGCAAAAGCCTTTTAAAACATGAACTTATTGCTGAGAAACTTCTTGATCAGAGAGCAAATCTTACAGCTGTTCGAAGTATTGCTTACAAAATGGCTTTCTATCGTTCTCTTGTTTATTATATCGAAGAAAAGCTTCAAAACGGAAATCTTAGTGAAAATGATCGTGAAAACTTAGAGAAAGAAAAGAAAAAAATTAGTTTAAAATTAAGATACTATACTCCTCTGTTAAAATATAAAATGGCAGAAGATTGTGTAAAAAATGCAAGAGAAGGAGTTCAAATTTTAGGAGGCTATGGTTTTACAAAAGAATACACTGCAGAGTGGCGTCTTAGAGAGTCTTTGATTTATCCAATTTATGAAGGAACTTCTCAGATACAAGCTCTGATGTCGATGAAAGACACTATCAAGCAAGTCATAAAAAATCCTACGAATGTGGTAGGCGATCTTCTAACAAGAACTTATTTGAGTTTTCTAGATAGAAGTCCTGCTCATAGAAAACTGCACAAGATGATACAAATCGAAAAAAAAGCGATTGTTAAAATTTTAACAAGACTTGTGTCAGTCAATATGACAGCAAAAATATCAGAAACTTCTTCTTCTGACTGGTTTAAAGTCATTCAACAGTTAAAACAAAATCTTTCTGATTTTTCTAATTTAAGCCCAGCTCTTTTAAATGCAGAAAGAATTTGTGAAATTAAAGGGCTAATTGCTTGTTCTAGAGCTTTATTAGAAGATATTCAATATGACGCGTCAAGAGAGCTTATTACAAATAGATTTTTAAATACGTCTTATTTGAAAGTAAAGTCTTTGTATATGCAGATTTCTTATGTAGATCCAATTCTTACTGATTTTCTTTCATCAGAAAAATACACTTCTTCTAATAATCTTTTATTGTGATCGACTAAATCATGGTATTTGACTGGAAGATTTCCTGAAAGATAAGATTCTTGTAAGTATTGAGAAATTTTCCAAGGAGAAAGCTGTAGGTGATTGGATAAAATTTTTTTACTAATTTTTTTTTCACTTAAACTTTTTGATAAATTTTCTAGATGAAAAATAAACCATTTTTGTTTTATAATATTTAATTGTTCTCTTGGTTGATCTTTCATTTCTTGTAAAAAGCTTATTGGGTCTTTTTTTAAAGTGGTTTTTTTTATTTTCTCTTTAAAGAATCGATTTGGCAAGTGGTGTAAAGAAGCTTGATTAAAATCACTTTTAACGAAAACAGTTTCGAGAGTATTCTTTATTTCTCTCATATTTCCGTCTTTCCAATGGTGTTGTAATAGGAAATATTTCAATTCTTTTGTTAGTTTTAAATTTTCTTGTCCACTTTTTTTCTGAAGTTCTAACAGTAGAAAGTTTAAAATATCTTTTCTCTCTTTCAAGGATCTTTTTCTAAATGGAAGAATTTCTATTTCAAAATTTCTTAAACGTTCTAAGAGATCTTTTCTAAAAATCCCTTTTGAAATCAGTTTTTCTAGGGATTCATTTGTTGCCGCTAGAATTTTTACGGAAATATGAGTGTTCCTTGTTTCTCCTATTTTTCTAATTTCTCCAGTTTCTAAAAAACGGAGCAGTGAAGCTTGTGATTTCATTGGTAAGCATGCAATTTCGTCTAAGAAGACCCAGCCTCCATCTGCTTGAGTGAGTAGTCCTTCTTTTTTAGCATGAGCTCCTGTGAAGGAGCCTTTTTCATAACCAAAAAGTTCGCTTTCAAAAAGTTCAAGGGGTAATGATGCACAATTTACTCTATAAAAAGGTAGGTCTTCTTTAATCATCTCTTTTAGAGTGTCTGCAACTACTTCTTTACCAACTCCACTTTCTCCCCAGACTAATAATGAATTAATGTTTAATTTTAAAGCTCTCTTCATTTCATCTTCTATGTAACCTAGTGTTTCTCCTACTCCTTTTTTTGTTTTGAAGTTAAAAAATTTTTTTTCTTCTTTGAAAAAGGAGTTAATTTTAATAACAAGTTCGTTTTTAGAGTTTCCTAGAAAAAAGCAATCTTTGATGTTTTTGTTTAAAAATTTTCTAATTGAAAAATAGTTCTTATTTTTTAAAAAAACAATCGTTTTCAAGTCTTTCAAAGTTAGTTCAAAATCTTTTACTTTATCTTGTAAAAAAGCGAATGAATTTTCTAAAAAAATAAGAAGAGCTTTTTCTTTTTTTATCTTTTCTAGGAAATTTAAATCAAAATCAATTAAATTTTTTTCTTCAAAAAAATCTGAGATTTCTATTAAAGTGTCGAAATAAAAATCAGGAAGTTT
>CANFEH010000093.1 GCA_947445855.1 Zetaproteobacteria bacterium | reverse complement strand
ATCATGGCTCACTGCACCATTTGTCATGCGAGACAAGCCTGTTGCGGTTACAGAAGTGAAACTACTTAGTAAATAATCTGTATAAAGTTCTAAATCTTGTTTTTTCATGAAATAACTATACTAAAAAAACAAAGTGCGTAACATCAGAAAGTAAGTAAAATCGCGAATTTTTGTGAGACCCATTTTTAGCAAGTGTCTTAGCTCCTTCGAGAAATCTTTGTTGTGTGTTGTTTAATCTAAAAAGCTAGAGGTGACTCCATGAGCTTGGTTCCTGTTGTTATTGAAAGTACGAGTCGCGGTGAAAGATCTTGGGATATTTATTCTCGCCTGCTGAAGGACCGCATTATTATTCTTGGAACTCCTATCAGTAATGAAGTTGCCATGACCGTGGTAGCTCAGTTTCTTTTTTTAGAGAGTGAAGATCCAGAAAAAGATATTCATCTTTACATCAACTCACCAGGAGGCTCAGTGACAGCCTCTCTTGCCATTTATGATGCTATGCAACATGTGCGCCCCGATGTGAGGACTTATTGTATTGGTCAGTGTTCGAGTATGGGTGCCTGGTTATTAGCAGCTGGACAAAAAGGGAAACGTTACAGTTTGCCAAATGCTCGTGTCATGATCCATCAACCTTTGGGGGGAGCTACAGGGCAGGCTACTGATATTAAGATTCAAGCAGATGAAATTATTAGCACAAAGGCTAGGCTCTGCCAAATTCTCTCTAGGCACACAGGGAAGTCTGTTGATAGTATTGTAAAGGATCTTGATCGGAACTTTTTTCTTTCTCCAGACGATGCAAAGGCATATGGTATCGTTGACGAAGTCGTAGACAGTGCGAAAACAAATAAATTGATGGCTTAAGACTTTTATAAGTTTATTTATCAAAGGGTAGAGCCGGAGAAGAGAGCTTATTAACCCAAAGAATGCTCCTCTGGTTTCATGATGGACTCGTTCTTTTGATAACGGAAAGGGAACCAATCAATGCCTTCTAAAGATAGTGGATTGCATTGCAGTTTTTGCGGAAAAAATCAAAAAGAAGTAAAGAAGCTCATCGCTGGCCCAAATGTTTATGTGTGTGATGAGTGTATTCAACTTTGTAACGATATTATAGCAGAGGAGGTTGAGAAAGAGGAGCTCCTTGATGATAAGCAGAAAATCCCAAACCCAAAAGATATTAAAAAAATCTTAGATGATTATATCATAGGGCAGGAGCAGGCTAAAAAAACTCTGTCTGTAGCTGTACACAATCATTATAAAAGAATTGAAACTCGTTTGAAGGATACAGTGAAAGACGAGTTTGGGGATGTGGAACTTTCTAAGTCAAACATTCTTCTTATAGGTCCAACAGGAAGTGGTAAAACACTTTTAGCTCAAACTTTAGCTCGTATTCTTCATGTTCCTTTTACCATATCAGATGCTACTAATTTAACAGAAGCAGGTTATGTAGGAGAGGATGTCGAGAATATTATTTTGAATTTACTACAGAGTGCTGATTATGATGTAGACATGGCCCAAAAGGGAATAGCCTACATTGATGAGATTGATAAAATTGCTCGTAAAGGAGAAAACCCTTCCATAACAAGAGATGTTTCTGGAGAAGGGGTTCAACAGGCTCTCTTAAAAATGATTGAAGGGACCATTGCTAATGTTCCTCCAAGAGGTGGTCGTAAACATCCTCAACAAGAATTTTTGCAGGTAGATACAACTAATATTCTATTCATTTGCGGTGGGGCTTTCTCTGGACTAGAAAAAATTATTTCACGTCGGATGGAAGTTTCTTCTATGGGTTTTGGTGCTGATTTGACCCAAAAAAGTTCTAAAGATCAAAAAGATATTCTTTTAAAGACGCGCACAGAAGACCTCATTCAATTCGGGATGATTCCTGAATTTATCGGAAGAGTTCCTGTGATTTGTTCTTTGACTGAATTAGATGAAGCCGCTCTTATTGATATTTTAAAAAGACCAAAAAATGCAATTATCAAGCAATTTCAGAAGCTTTTTGCTTTCGAAGGGGTGAGTTTAACTTTTGCTGAACCTGCTTTAAAAGCTATTGCGAGCGAAGCTCTTAAAAGAAAAACTGGAGCTCGTGGTCTTCGGTCTATCATCGAAGAGTCCATGCTTGATCTTATGTATGAAGTTCCTAGTGACGAACAACTGAGAGAAGTTCTCATCACTGCTGATTTTATGACAGGCAAAGCTGGGCCAGTGAAGGTTTATAGTCTCCCAAAGAGTGAAGAAAAGAAAATCGACCCAAAAAAAACAGATAAAAAGAAGGCTGAAAGCTAATACTTTTTTGCCTCTTATATTCCGCCCTAAACCACTTCTGCCTAGTGGTCCAAACTTTTCTACTTCAGAAGAAAAAAGAAAAAAACTAAATTAAATCAAGTAAAAATCATAGGTGAGCTTATCAGTTTTTTGGTAGCCTTATTTTCCTATAAAAAAAATTACCTCTCCTGGATTTCTAAAAATTTACTTAAGAAAAAAACAAATAACGCTAATCCTATCGGTAATAATTACATACTAGCTCCCTTCATCTATCTCAGTTTTTACAAGGTTAACTTCTTATCTTATCTTATCTTTTTGGGAGATGAGCTCTCATGCTCCCTTGAGTGTTTGCTTTAGGATATAATGGTAAATAGGATCAATAATCACTTAGGGAAGGGTTGTCATTAAACAGAAGATAAGTCGGTTTATTCGCCTAAAGGAGTGAGTGTGTATGAGTGAGGCCCAGAAAAAAAGGAAATATACATTTTCCTCAGAATCAAGAATTCTGCCTTTGTTGCCTCTTAGAGATATCGTTGTTTTTCCCACAAATGTTGTTCCCCTTTTTGTAGGAAGAGAGCGTTCTATCCTGGCTCTCGAAAAAGCAATGGCAGGTGATAAATATATTCTTTTAGCTGCTCAGAAAGATGCTAGTTTTTCCGAACCAAGCGATAAGGATATTTTTGAGATTGGAACGATAGCTCATGTGCTTCAATTATTAAAGCTCCCAGATGGGACAGTAAAGATTCTTGTTGAAGGATGTCAAAGAGCACTTATTGAAGATTTTATTGATGAAAATGGTCATTATTCAGTGAAAGCAAGAGAGATTGAAGAACAACAAGAAAATTCTATTGAGCATGAAGCTCTGTTACGTGAAGTAAAAGTTTCCTTTGATAGTTACATTCGAGTGAACAAGCAAGTTCCACCGGAAATGCTGATCTCTATTAATCAAATTGAACATCCTGGTAAATTAGCTGACACTTTAATCACTTATTTAAGTGGACTTAAACTGGTTGAAAGACAAGCTCTTCTTGAAGAAAATGATATTTTCAAAAGACTTGAAAGTCTTTATCAATCTATTCAAGCTGAAATTGAGATTATCAAAACAGAGAAGAAAATCAGAGCTCGTGTAAAAAAGCAGATGGAAAAGACTCAACGGGAGTACTATCTAACAGAACAGATCAATGCTATTCAAAAAGAGCTCGGTGAAAAAGACGACCCAAGAGCAGAAGCCTTGGAGCTGGAAGAGCAGGCTAAAAAGAAAAAGATGCCAAAAGATGCAAAAGATAAGATTTTTAAGGAAATAAAAAAGCTTAAGTACATGTCTCCCATGTCAGCTGAAGCAACCGTAACAAGAAACTATATAGACACGGTTCTTTCTCTTCCTTGGCTAGAATATTCTGAGGACAAAGATGATGTTAACTATGCAAAAGATATTTTGGATCGAGATCATTTTGGCCTAGAAAAAGTAAAAGAAAGAATTTTAGAATATTTGTCTGTTAAAACTGTGACAGAAAAAATGAAAGGCCCAATTCTTTGTTTAGTTGGGCCACCTGGGGTAGGTAAAACTTCTCTTGTAAAAAGTATTGCTGATGCACTAGGTCGGAAGTTTGTGAAAATTGCTTTAGGAGGTTTGAGAGATGAGGCTGAGCTGAGAGGTCATAGAAAAACCTATGTAGGATCTATGCCTGGAAAGCTAATTATGGCCTGTAAAAAAGCAGGGACTTCAAACCCTGTGATTCTCCTTGATGAAATTGATAAGTTGAGCGCAGATTACAAAGGTGACCCTTCATCTGTTCTTCTTGAAATTTTAGATCCAGAACAAAATAACATATTTAGTGATCATTATTTAGATCTTGAGTATGATTTGTCCCAGTGTCTTTTTGTTGCCACAGCAAATTCTCTAGAAGGTATGTCAGCACCTCTTCTTGATCGAACAGAGATTATAAAACTTTCTGGTTACACTGAACTCGAAAAAATAGAAATTGCTAAAAAATATTTAATTCCAAAGCAACTACAAGCTAATGGTATTCAAGATCAGAAAGATATTTCTTTTACAAGAGAATCTCTTGTTTTTTTAAGTCGACACTACACAAGAGAAGCTGGGGTTCGTAATCTTGAGAGAGAAATATCTTCTGTGGTGAGAAAAATAGTTCATCACGAACTTATGAAAGAAGGAAAGAAAAAAGAAGATCTAGAAACAACAGTAGTACACCCGAAGACTTATCATAGAGTTGCATTCGATTCGCCTCTAAAGATAACTCCTAAGATGATTAAGTTCTATATTGGATTTGAAAAATTTCGTTATGGAACACAGAATTTAAAGTCAGCTATTGGTCTTGCCACAGGTCTTGCCTGGACTCCTTATGGTGGTGATGTTCTAACAATTGAGGTTGTCATTTTAAATGGTCAAGGAAAACTCTTCATTACCGGAAAGCTCGGGGATGTGATGCAAGAATCTGCACATGCTGCTATGAGTTATGTGCGTTCTCGCTCTAGTTTTCTTGGGCTTGCAAAAGATTTCTATCAGAAGATTGATATTCACTTACATGTGCCAGAAGGTGCAACTCCAAAAGATGGACCAAGTGCTGGTTTATGCATTGCAACTGCTTTAACAAGCGCTCTTATTAAAAGACCTGTGAGCAATAATGTAGCTATGACAGGAGAGATTACACTACAAGGTCGTTCTCTTCCTATTGGTGGAATGAAAGAAAAATGCTTAGCAGCGCACAGAGCTAACATCAAAAAAATACTTTTCCCTATTGATAATATAAAAGATATCAGCGAGGTTCCTCAATCCATTCAAAAAGATATTGAATTTATACCTGTGTCTCATATGGATGAAGTTTTAATTCATGCTCTTGTGTGGGATGCTGAAAAGAATAACAAAGATGGCTTGTATCAAAAACTTCACAAGACAAGTCATACAGATGATGTCGAAATCACAATGAATCATTAGTTGAACTTGTCTTTTGTACCTTTTTAAGGTAGAGCTGAATTGTTTCTACTTATAAAAAGTGTAACTTTATGACCATAAAATTAGATCCTATCTTTGTGTCATATCTTTTTTTGTTAAAAAAAATAAAATTTCATTTATTATCATTTTTAATGATTTATTCTTATCATCTTTTTTCTTCATCTTTATCTAAAAAAGAATTTGTAATGGATACAGGGCTTTTTTCTGATTATAAAGTGAAGTCTGGTTATGATCCTTTCAGAGCATATTTAATGCAACCCTATGTTGTAGGGGACAATTTTGTTGACTATTTTGCATTTTTTTCTTTTAAATATAAAAATAAAAAAATAAAATTTAAAACTGAATACTCATTTTGTAAGGATTTAACAACTTCTTTTTTAGCTAGATCTACTTTAAATTCTTTAGATATAAACCTAAGAGACTCTGAAGTTAATAAGCTGTCTTCATCAAAATTTCAATGGAAAGGATATTTTTCGCATCAATTATTTTCTTCTTTTTCTTACTTTTCTGGCTTTGACTTAAGTATAGAAAACTCTTCTGCTTTTCTTCCTGAGTATTTAATTTATGAAAGAACCTTAGCGTCTCAGACAGAAAAAGAAGCATCTTTTTATTTTGGTTTTTTTTATCATACTTCTCTTGGGAAATTTGGCTTAAGAATCCCTTTTAAGGTTGAGAAGTCTTCTATGTTAGGTCTTAAGAGTAACAATTTTTTTGTTGGGAAGAATCCTTTTTTAAGTTATGACATCCTTTTTCAGTCAAAAAGATTTTTGGATGGATTAGCGAAGTTTTATAGTCAAGTCTCTTTTAGGCAAAAGAGGTTTAATAAAGGTTTTTATAACACGAGAAAATTTTCTTGGAGCGGTCGTTTAAAGATTAATTTTGAAAAATTTTTATCTATTGATACGACTTCTATTCTTGCTTCTAAAATTTATACTTTTGATCGTAGTTATGAAGAAGAATTTTGGGTCAATGTTGAGTATCTGTTTTTAAAAACACAAAAAGTAAGTTTCCGTTATGAATTTTTAAAATCTCGATTTGAAAAAAATAAAGAATATAGTTTCGTCTCTCAAAAAATAGCAGTGAGTTATTCTTTGAAGCTTGGCTATACAATATGAGGTTTTTATTTCATGGATAGAGATATTTTGTTTAAAAAATGGGGAATTGCAATCACTGGAGGTATAGCCTCTGGGAAAACTTATGTTTCAAGCTGCCTGAGAGAAAAAGGTTTTTTAGTTTATGATGCTGATGAAATTTCTCGTGAAGTTTCGCAAAAAGGTTCTTCTTGTTATGAAGAAATTTGTAAAAATTTTGGGAGTGATCTTTTAACCCCAACTGGTGAAATTAATAGGAGAGAGTTAGCTAAAATT
>CANFEH010000092.1 GCA_947445855.1 Zetaproteobacteria bacterium | reverse complement strand
GGATGCTTGTTGTTACGCTTGGAACACATTCTGTGATGAAGACGGAAATATTCAAGAACTTTGCTCAAGGAGCTGGGCAAATTCTAACTTAAAATAAACCTCAATTATTTTACATAATTGGTATAACATAACTTCAGATTACTATGATTGTGATGATAGTAAGGGAAATCTAGGTTCTAAAAACGATGATATCGATTGCGATGGTGGTTTGAATGATGAAGACTGTTATCCTGATAACGCTAGTGTTTCTTGTCTATGTGGAGACGGAAAAGTAGAAGGAGCTGATGAAGTTTGTGATGATAAAAATAGCTCAAATGGAGATGGATGTAGTTCTTCTTGTTCTGTGGAAGATGGATATTCATGTTGTTTAACTCAATATGAAAGAACAGGAGAAGAAGCTGAGACAGAGATTCAAGCTTATAATACAAGTTTAACCTTAGACAACACAAAGAGGTGTCCAGAAGGATATTTTGTCACTGCTGTCAGTGGACAAAATGGAAATCCGTATAAACTAGGTCTTCATTGTTCACAGATTAGCTCAGATGGAACCCTTACAGGAGAAGAAACTATTGTCGACAATTATACGAGTCACTATTCTACAAGTACAAAAGTTTCTTGTCCACAAAATAGCTTCCACCCAAATCTGATGGTGAGCGCTGAGGTTTCACATCCGTACGCCGAGATGTTTCTGAGAGTACAGTTTAATTGTTTGAATATTTTCTCAATTGCAGAAGAAACTCTTACTGATGATGATAAAATAGAAACAAAAACAGATTTTATTGGTGAGCTTGGTAGCAATTCTAGCACCACAAAAAAATCTTGCCCAGATCATTATGCTATTGTTGGGATGAAGTATCATCTTATATCTGCAGATGAAAACGCAGATATCAATGCTATTCAGTGGATTTGTGAAGAAATAAAATCAACAAAATGTGATACAACAAGCCCTACTTACTGTCATAACTAGATAAATCATAAAAATATCATAAGGGCTCATTGTAGAATATGGAAAAAAAAACTAGCTTATTCACCTCGACAAGAGCTCTTTTACAAAGAAATCTTCCCTCAGAAGGGGCTTACCCTTACGAAAACCACAAAGAACGAGGCTATATTATTTGGCCGCAAGGGATCACAGGATCACTCACACACAAAAATAATTTTGCTGCTTTTGTTATCAGTAAGAATAAAGAAAAAGGCACCTACGGTATTGATTTAGAAGAAGTTAAAGTCACTCAAAAAATCTTTGAACGCATTACAACAGAAAAAGAAAGAACTTTTCTTCTAGAAAAATGGGGAAAAGAAAAAAACTTAGCTCTCCTTTACACACTCACTTTCTCAATGAAAGAGTCGCTTTTCAAAGCTTTCTCACAAGATCAGGAAGTTTTTTTCCCAAACATTATCACTGACTGTCTTATTGAAAATTTTGATCCTGATTTAAAAACTTTTGAAGGAAGCTTTTCAAGAAATACTCAAAGCATAAGAGCACAGGGAGAGTTTTTCTTTGTTTCACAAAAAGATGAAAACGGCATAAGAAGAGAAATGGTTCTCACTCTATGCCGGAAAAAATAAGTTATTTTGAAAAAGAATTAAACAGATATACATTTTTGAGGCATCCTAAGACCTACTGCCTGTCTCTTACTTTTTCCTATAAAAAAGAAGATAAGCTGTTTTTTTATTCTCATCACTTGTGAAAACATCACTAACTTTAGAAGCGGTAGAGTCATTTAGAGTAAACCACTGATTACCATCTTTCACAGAAGCCCAGTAATGCCCTCCAGTTAATGTTCCAGCGTGATGACTCACCCCATAGAGCTCATAAGTAATATCATTACGAGTGAATTTTTCAGGGTATGTAATAGAAATCTGATTTTTACTAGCTTTTTCTCTATCGTTGCTAAAACGACTCAGTTGTATAATGACATAAGAAGAATAACTCTTTGTAGCAAAAAAAATGTTTCGATAAATTGTAGCAAAAGAAATGTTTCCAGAAAGAATATACTCATCCCTCTCCTGCGCATACCCACTATCGCTCTTTTCTAACTCCACAGCTTCTACCTGAAATTTAAAAAGATCTTCTAATTTAGATTCTTTATTCGGAAGAGCAAGGGGGTATGTCAGCACACTTTCTAAAGATAATGTTTCCACATCCTTATTAGTAACCTTATCTTTATATGAGAACCTCTTCTCAAAAAAATTATAAAAAACAGAAAAAGGATCTAAAATATCATTATACTTTAATTTTGAATTTTCAACAAAGAAACTAAAAAAAGCTTGTTTAAAAGCAAAACTTTGATCTGTAAAAATCTTAGATGGAGTGATACTTACTAAGCTTTCTTTAGCTATTTTTCTCTGATTTTTCGTTACAGTAGTGTATTCCTCTCGCAGTTTATCAAAAAGTCGTGTAATAAACTCCGAAGAATCTTCTTGCCTACTATTTTTATTTAATTCTAAACCTTCTCTTAAAAGCGTGAGTAATTTAGACTGAGTGGGATCAAATACGTCTTTAGATTTATAATAATCAGCAAAAAACTCCTTCAAAGCTAGAGTATAAGGAGCTTTTTTTTCAAACTCTTTATTCTTATAGTCAGGAAAGTTTGCTTCTTTAAAGTATTCTAGATAAGCCTTTAAAAAGTGAGTGTGTAGCAAGTTCTGCATCACAGAATTAAAAAAACAAGTATTCCCGCAATTTTTGATACCTCGAACCCCTAGAGCTTTCGAATGAGCAACTGTCTGTATCTTATTAAGCAGCTGAGAAAAATTATTAGATTCAGTCTTAAGATAATCTTGATAGGATTTTAGATTCGCTTCTTCCAACTTATTATCATTATCGTTTACAGGATTAGCATTCAAGTTTGTATCAGGTTTATTTAGATTTTTAAAATATTTAGAAATAAATCCGCCTTCTTTCACATCAGTAAGAAGAGTTTTGTAGTCTCGCGGCATATCAGAAAACTGATGCTTCTCTGCTACTTGAACAGGAAAATTTCCTTTTTCTTTTTCTGTCTCATCTGTTTTCTTATTTTTCCTGGATAGTGTTACTGTAAGTATTACAGACTGAATAGTATCATTCACCTTAGTACCAAGAGTGCCCTTATCATCTTTAATAAGAATAAGATCAGGATCAGATGAATGCCACTTTGCTTTGACTCCATCCTTTAATGATATAGGAAGAGACAAATCTCCTATCACTAGAGGCGGCTTGTCATCTTTTTGATAAGACTTTACACCTGAATAAATTTTAATTTTTTTTATTAAACTTTTTAACGACGAACCATTTCCACCAGGACCACCAGGACCACCAGGACCACCACTACCAGAGCCTATATCGCCAGGCCCACTTCGACAAGAATCAATTCCCACAGACAAAAAAAGAAGACTCAATAAAAAATACTTCTTAAAAAACATTGAGAGACCTCCTAAATAAAAAAAAGAGCACTGTTTTAAATAAACAAGCGCTCTTTTAGTTTAGCAAAATTTTGAATAAATGTCTTCTCAAGTAATAGCGAGAGGAAATCTCTAAGAGAATCTTAACGCTTAGAGAATTGGTACTTCTTACGAGCACCTGGCTGACCTGGAAGTTTTCTTTCTTTTTTACGAGAGTCTCTTGTTAGCAGACCTGCGCGCTTAAGAATAGGTCTTAACTCCTCGTTAATAGCCACAAGAGCTCTTGCGATAGCATGACGAATAGCACCTGCTTGACCAGAAAGACCACCACCACAAACATTGATCTTAATATCATATTGACCAATAGTGTTCGTGATTTCTAACGGTTGCTCAATCAGTTTCTTAGAAGTTGGGCGAAGAAAGTACTCGTTAAAGTCTCTTTCATTAACAGTGATCGAACCTTTACCTTCTTTAACGTAGGCTCTAGCGATCGCTAATTTTCTTTTTCCAACAGTATGTTGTAAGTAGTGACTTTTCATAAACTAAAATACCCTTTTCTAAACGACTAGTCTCTTTGGAGCTTCAGACGGCTTTTGCGCACTGTGCGGGTGCTCTGATCCACTGTAAACTTTTAGGTTTAAGATAACACTACGAGAGAGCTTATTCTTAGGAAGCATCCCTTTAACAGCTTTAAAAATAATTTCTTCTGGTTTCTTTTCCATAAGACTTTTAGCAGAGACGGACTTAATCCCACCAATATAACCTGTGTGGTGGTAATAAAGTTTTTTCTCAAGCTTGTTCGATGTAAGTTTTACTTTGTCAGCATTGATAGCAATAACATTGTCACCACAATCAAGATGAGGAACAAAACTCGGCTTGTGCTTCCCTCTAAGGAGATACGCGATTTGAGAAGAAATGCGGCCTAAAGACTGATCTGCGCAGTCTACAATAACCCATTCTTTGTTGATATCAGCAGGTTTTATGCTGTGGGTTTTCATTTAAAAAGTACTCCAGAATCTAGATTCAATGAACATGAGCTTTAACTTCACTCAAAATCTAAGAACGGGCTACAAGAGTCACCTCTTAATAAGGTTCCCGCACTTTTATTTTGCTTGAAGATGATTTTACTGAATGAAATCATATTGTAAGCGATCTACGATGGCAGAGACTATACACTCCTCCCTGAACATGGTCAAGTGATTATGATGCCCTTACAGCCTTGATAAAAACCGAAAAGAACATCCTATATAAATTCAGACTGTTAGCAAGAATTTTTCTAGGCAGCTAGACTTTTTCTATCTAAAGAAGTAGGTCTTTTTACTAGAAATTTAAATGAAGTAACGCATAAAAAAGAGTGGAGACCTCCGCCATGAATACCCAAATCGGCTTTAGACCGACTGTCGAGACAGCTTCTTGGCAAGAACTCACTCAAGAAAAAATTTCAAACTCAAACTTTCTTTTTTTAGATCTAAGAAGTGAGAAAGAGTTCAGAAAAGGCCATATGACAGGAGCTATGAACCTCCCACTCCTAAATGATGCTGAAAGACACGCAGTAGGACTTCTCTATAAAAAAGAAGGCAAAAATAAAGCTCTTGTACTTGGCTTCCAGTTCTTTCAAAAAAAATCCAAAGCTTTCCTAGAAGAAGTGAAACAAAAAGCTTCTCATCTTCAAAGCAATGGGAAATTAGTTCTCTACTGCGCTCGAGGCGGGATGAGATCACAGTTGACCGCTGGATTCTTAACCTCTCTTGGGTACCAGGTCCTCCTTGCCGAAGGGGGCTACAAAAGTTACAGAAACCTTGTTCTAGAAGATTTAGAAAAAAAACTTCCTAATCACGAGTTCCTTGTCCTTCATGGGCATACAGGTTCTGGAAAAACAGAATTGCTGAAAGAGCTTGCAAAACCTCAGTATAAAATAGGAATTCTTGACTTCGAGAACCTAGCTCACCACAGCGGAAGTATTTTTGGAGACTTAAACCAAAACGAAGAAAAAGCCACTCAGAGTCAATTCGAGAATAACCTTTTTAGTGCTTATAAAAAAGTTCAACACTTCAAATGCCTTGTAGTAGAGATAGAAAGCACTCTTGGAGAAGCAAAACTCTCCCCAAGCCTTCATCATGCAATTACCTCCTCTCCAATGCTTCATATCACCCGCTCTCATGAAAAACGTCTTATATCCCTTGAAAAAGATTACACAAAAAATTGGGACCAAGCAAAAAAAGATCTTGTTATAGAACGACTGAGTATCTTAAAACAAAAATTTTCTAAAGAAAACTTCGAGAAACTAAAAACATTTTTAGAAGAGAAAAATTTTAAGCAATTTCTCGAAATTGTCCTTAAGGAACACTACGACCCACAATATGCAAAAAGCTTAAAAAAGTATGACACTCAGATTCTAGCTTCATTTTCTATGAGCTCTGGGAAAAAAGAGCTTTTAAACTTTATAAAGAGCTATGTTAGTCATAAAAATTCTGCTACTCTCCCTCCCAGCATAGGCACTCAGTTTACATATCCAACTGCTTTTTCAAAGAAAAGTGGCTCTATGTCTGCCTAAATTTATAAACTCCATTAAGAAGGAACCCTTTACAAAAAGGGTAAAAAAATTTTTATGCTAAAGCCTTTTTTAAAAGATGATTCTCTCAAAGCTTGTCTTTTCATGGCTCTCTCAGGAGCCTGCCTCATTGGTGGTTATGAGCTTGTTAGAAATCCAATCAACTCTCTTTTTAAAAGTGCTTATGGCATGTCAACCTTTACAACAGCTCTAGCTTTTATGCCAATTGCTGTTTTTGGAGTTCTTTTTCTTTATGGAAAACTATTAAATCGCTACTCTGCTGAAAAAACATTTCTTATTACTGCATCTCTTTCAGCTGGAACAATTGCCATTTCTTATCTCCTTCTCCAACTTGGGGTTAAAGAAATGTATATTTTTCTCCTTATTTTTAGAGAAGCTTACATTGTGCTTTTGGTGGAACAACTTTGGTCTTTCATTAACAACACAGTAGACAAATTTGGAGCTAGAAAAGTCAACGGACTAGTCCTCGGAACAGCAACTTTTGGTGGCATTGCTGCAGATCTTTTTATCTCAAATTTTGCAGAAAAAATAGGCTCTCTTAATCTTGTTATTTTCTCTTCTTTTTGTTTTATACCAGCTATGTACTTTGCTATGAAAGCTTATAGAACAACGCCAAAATCCTCTGATGAGTATAAAAGTAAGACTATAAACAAAAAAGGAGGAAAAGGTTTTATCTCTTCTCTC
>CANFEH010000091.1 GCA_947445855.1 Zetaproteobacteria bacterium | reverse complement strand
CTGGGCTATTCACTCGCATGACGACAGCTTTTACATTTTTGTCTTCTTTTGCCCAATGAATTTCTTTGATGATACTGTGAGGGTTTAGGCTCTGATCCATACTGTCATCGAAGGAGTCCGTGATGGTTCCCGTTGCTTCGATGAGGGCTATTCCTTTTTCGTCTTCTTCTAAATAGGAAGGCGATTCTTTTTGCTTTCTAGACTTTGTTAAGACGTAATCTGAGTAGCGTTGTAGTTTTGCTTTGTGAAAAGTTTCATATTTTGACTTAGCTTCATGGAAATAAGAAACCTGTGTGATGAGATGAGCTTTGACAGCTTCCTCAGATTCAATAATAGAGGTTTTAAAAGCTTTTTCGAGTGTGTCACGAGTCAGTTGTGGAAGAGATTGACTGAGATCTTGAATAAGATTTTCTTTGACTGATTTAATAAATTCGTCATACATGAAAATGCTAGATTCACTTGGTTCATTTGAGACAAAAGGCTCGAATGCAGATTTGTAGGTTCCTGTTTTTAGAACTTCAATATCAACACCTAGTCTTTTCAGAGCATCTCCAAAGTAGATAGAATTTACCATGGGTCCTAAAAGCAGAAGCTTGTGGCCTGGAGCCATGAGGATTTCATCTCCCACAGAAGCTAAGTAATAACTTTTTGTGTCTCCATGAGTGAACCAAAAATAAATAGGTTTTTGTGTTCGTTTCTTAAAATTCTTAAGCACATCTCTAAGCTCAGAAAGAACAGCAAGTCCTCCTTCAAGGGGGCCTAGCTCAATAACAAGACCTTTCACCTCGTTGTCATCTCCCAGTTCTTTTAGGTAAGTTTCCATATGAGGAATATAGAAATCTCCTTCCAAATCCATGCCGTTTGAAAGCATTAGATCAAAAGGGGAGCTTTCTGTTTGGCTGTCATGGAGAGTGCCGCTCCATCTCAGGTGAATGAGCTTATCTCCCTTCAAATTAGGAATAGTGATAAAAGATTTTGAATCAAAATAATGCTCACTGCTTAATAACAAAAAAAGCCCAAGCGAGAAGAGAAGAGTTGTGAGAAAACCTACTATGATAAAGTAAGCTTTAATAAATCTAACGATTTTTTTAAACAAAAATGCCATGCTAAATTTTCCTATTTACTGTCAAGAAAGTCATATGAGGGTAGACAATTCTAATGGGCCCACTGTACCATGCTGTTTTCGTTCTAGCCACAAAAAGAAGCTAGGAAAGATCTACACGCGATTTTTCGGAGTTCCCTCATGAGTGTCTCTTACAAGACGCACCCTAAGAAAGTGCACGCTTGGTTACAAGCTTCTCGTTTGTCTTCTCTCAGCTATATTTTGTTACCCCTTGTGCTCGGTGAATTTTTTGCTTTTTATAGTGCAGGTGTGTGGTCAGAGACTATTTTTTTTACAAGCCTGGTTTACGGGTTTTTGCTTCAACTTTTCATTGTTTACGCCAGTGACTTTGCTGACTCTGAAATAGACTCTTTGAATGGGGCTGCAACTATTTTTTCTGGAGGTTCGCGGGTACTTGTTCAAAAAATCTTGAGCCCCAAAGATTTAAAATATGGGGCTTCTGTGATACTTTTTCTTCTCTTTGGAGTGGTGTTTTATTTGACTTCTGCGACAGAGAATATATTTGTTTTACTACTAGCTCTTCTTGGTCCAGTTTTTCTTTGGATCTACAGTTATAGGCCTTTTCGTCTTTCTTATCAGGGAGGGGGAGAGCTTCTTCAAGCTGTTGGTTTAGCCAGTGTTCTTCCTTTACTTGGATTTTTTTTACAAAAAGGGGTGAGCTTTTCAGAGTTTTTTTATTTGAGTTTAGTTCTTTTTCCAAGTCAGTTAGCTTGCGCTATATCGATAGCAGTGCCAGATGCTATTTCAGATTCTATGTCACAGAAAAATACTTTTGCACTCACACTTGGCCCCTATAGGTCATGTGTGGTGATCACAGTTCTTCATACTTTGAGCTATTTAGTTCTTATTTTATTTTTAGAAAAAAATCTCTTTTTTAGTGGTATTGTCTATAGTCTTAAGCTCATTCTTTTGCCACAGTTTATTCTAACAGCAATGCTGTTATATAGTTTTTACAAAAGAAATGTGAAAGCTTTTGTTTTTTTTAGTATTGGTTTAATTTTTTATTTAATTGGGTTTTTAATTTTTCTTAGTGTGTAAAATAGAGGGAGCTTTTATGTCTTTAATTCCAATGAGAGTTTTGCTTGATCATGCAGCTGAAAATGCTTACGGCATAGGTGCCTTTAATGTAAATAATATGGAACAGATTCAAGCTATTATGGAGGCAGCAGATGAGACTGAAAGCCCCGTGATTATTCAAGCATCAAGAGGGGCTCGTAGTTATTCCCAAGATAATTATTTGAGACATCTTATGCTCGCTGCTTGTGAGCTCTACCCTCATATTCCTGTTGTGATGCATCAAGACCATGGCAATAGTCCTGAGACTTGTTTTTCAGCAATAAAACAAGGTTTTACGTCTGTGATGATGGATGGATCTCTCAAAGAAGATGCAAAGACTCCAGCTGATTTTAATTACAACGTAGCTGTGACAAAAAAAGTGACAGCACTAGCTCATAGTTTTGGAGTTTCTGTGGAAGGAGAGCTCGGTTGTCTTGGTTCTCTTGAAACAGGAGAAGGTGAAAAAGAAGATGGCCATGGTTTTGAAGGAAAGTTAGATCGTTCTCAGCTTTTAACAGATCCAGACGAAGCAGCTTTGTTTGTTGAACAAACTGGTGTGGATGCTCTTGCTGTAGCGATAGGTACGAGCCACGGAGCTTATAAGTTTACAAGGAAGCCAGATAAAAATATTTTAGCTATGGACTGCATTCGAGCTATTCACAGAAAACTTCCAAACACTCATCTTGTCATGCATGGTTCTTCTTCTGTGCCACAAGATCTTCAGGATCTGATTAACCGTTACGGGGGAGATATAACCCAAACTTACGGGGTTCCTGTGGAACAAATCAAAGAAGGAATCAAAGCAGGGGTTCGTAAGATCAATGTCGATACAGATAACAGACTTGCTATGACAGGAGCTATTAGAAAAGCGTTTATGGAATCTCCAAAAGAGTTTGATCCTCGTTTTTATTTAAAGCCAGCGCGAGCTGCTATGAAAGAAGTGGTCAGAAGTCGTATGATTAGTTTTGGTCAAGCAGGTCAAGCTCCTCATATTAGGCAGATGAGTCTTGAAGAGTCTGCTACTAAGTATTATCTCTAAAAATAGAAATTTCTATCCTCTAAATCATTCCCTTTCCTCAAGTAAACTTCTTCTTTCCTTAAGCCGATAGACTCTAGAGATTTATTTTTATGACGGCCTAGGGGAGAAAGCATGTTTTTACAAAAAGCAAAAATTGTTTTTTTATTCTTTAATTTTTGTGGTTTTTTCCTTTCTTGTAACAATAAAAGAAAACAAGCAGAAGAATTACTTCATAAAATAAACAATGCACATTCTAGCATCGAAAGCGTAGGAAGCTTTGTTCCCAAAAGCACTGAAGAAAAATTGATTGATTTAACAGATCTTGAAGCAGCTAAGAATATCAAAGAAGAAGAAAAAGATTTAGCAAAAAAAGCCATCACACTTCTTGCTCAGCAAACAGGAGTAACTCTTACTTTCAAGGAAGCAAGGGAAATTCTTAAGAAATTTTCGAATGTAGCAAGCACTTTTGGAGAGGGAAAAAGAGAGTTTTTTGAAGTTTTTGAAAATCAAATTGATCAAGCAGTAGAAGTTGTATTTAAAGAAAAAAAAGAGACAACTTATTCTGTAGATGATCTGATTGAGATGAGAAGTGAAGTTTTAAATAAAGCCTACAATGAAGTATTCAGAGAATTGGATAAGAATAACAATGGTATAGAAGTAAAAGAATTAGAAGTTTTTTTGATTGCGAAAAGCCCTCTTAAAATCTCTGAAGATCAAGCAGGTTTTGATGGTCTTATGAGTCAAAGAGCTTTGTCTATAATGATCGAATTGTCTTCTGATGGGAAAACATTAACTCTAAAAGAGTTTTTGAGTCTTTCTTCTCTACTACAAAAACTTCATGATAAGATAGTTATAGATCTTTTTTCTCAAGATTAAAAAAAAGAACAAAAAGGATGTTGGATGAAAAATTTTCATTTCATACTTATATTATTAGTTACAGCATGTAGTCCTAATGGGTCCACTGGTGGAAGTCGAAATTTTGCAACGCAAGGCTCTTTAAATACTATCTCAAGCAGTGATTGTGAGACAAACGGTGGAGAATGGAGCGAAGGAGGCTGTAGCTTTGAAATTCCTATTGCAGAAGCTAAGACCCCTGAAGAGTGTCAAGTTTCTGGAGGAGTTTGGAGTGATACAAAAAATTTCTGCATAGAAAAAATAGACATGGGAGCAACGATCGATGGAGTTGAAACAAGAGAAGAGTGCCTCACAAGAAATGGTTACTGGATTGGAAGTTTATGTTATGTGAAAAAAGAGGATTTGGATACATATGATTCTAGTAAATATGCCTATACAGAAAAAGAGTGTTTAGATCTTTCTGGGATTTGGTCAGATGACTACTGTACTCTTCCTACTGATGTTTCTTATGAGAGCCTAATTCAAAACAATAATCCTTGTAATGTTGATAGTGAGAATTACAACGAGTACGCTTGTCAGATGACCTCGCAATCTCGGTGTGAAGCTTCTTTGGGAACTTGGGATACTGCAACTCTTATTTGCAATTGTGAAGACCCCATGAGTTGGTCTGATCTTTATTTGTCTTGTGGATACTATGATGCTATTGAAGTTAAGTTTAATGACGAAGTGGTGCTAGAAGTTTTTAATCCGACAGGGGAAGATTTTTTCAAAGTTTATGCACTCGAAATGAAAAACGAATGGGCTAGTCATAATTCATGGGTTCTTAGAAATGATGTTTTTGGAACTCTTGTGAGCTCTTGGGAGGGTGGAAGTGAGTCTTATGCTCTTACAGATGAAGCTGAAGCAAATAGCGTGGATGCTAATAGCGATGATGGCAAAATTGAAGAGGGTAAATGCTACATGCGTTTTAAGATTAAAAATGCAGAGGATCCCTCTAGCAACGAGGTCATCAAAGATGGAGATCTTATCACTCTTCAATCTGTTGGTCTTTGTGAAGATGAAGGACACTGTGATGTTTACTTTAATAGAGAAACAAGTGTAAGCATTGCTGCATCTGTTGGAATTGGAATTGGTATTGGTATTGCTTCTGTTGCTCTTATTGCTGCTGTTGTTGCAACAGGAGGAGCTTTAGTTGGAGCTGTAGCTGGGGCTGGGGCTGCTGCTGTAGCTGCAGGAACGGGAGCTGCTTCTGTCGCTGTAGCTACGAGTGTTGGAGGGACAGCAGGAGCAGCAGCCGTTACAAGTTCAATTCTTTCAGCAGCAGCTGCTGCAAGCGCTGCTGGAACTTCTACAGCCGCTGCTGTAACAGCCGCTGCTGCGACAGCATCCACAGTAGGAGCAACAGCAGGAGCAGCAGCCGCTGCAACGACAGGAGGTGCTATAGCGGGGATGGTTATTATTGGAACAGCAGCTGCCATTGGCTCTGGAATAGCTGCTGCTGCTATTGATTGGGGTCACCTTATGGCTCATGATGAGTACATTGAAAGTGATATAAATCTTGATTGGAGTAAGTTTACTGGCTCAGATGTTTTTAAACTTGAGATGTACAAAGAGGAAGAAGACACGCTCACTGTTGGATCAGATCCTAATGGGGGATCTGTTCACTTTTATCTAACATCAGTAAATACAACACATGAAGACAGAGATGGTTTCTACATCAAAACAGATGACGAAGTCTTTATGACAGAGAGAACAGATGATGAAGGTGGAAAGCCTAAAATGGCAAGTGATTTAAAAAGTGATGCCCAAGAAGGAGGGCCTTCTCGATTACGTATTCAGCTATGTGGATCTTTTTGTAAAACTCTGGAAGCAGGGCTTCGTTGCTGGAAGGATTAGTGCGTCTTCCTTTTTTTTGGGGATCCCCCATTAATAAAGATTCCGTTATATAAGGGATCTAAAATCAAAAGGAGTGTCCATGAGTAGAAGAAGATTAAGCAATGACATATCTTAATAATTTGTACGCACTATAATTTCCTGGTTCTTTTTTTTTTCAAAACAAGTAGTTTTTCTGCATGAAAACAGCTGCTCTTTTTCCCTTCTTTTTTATTTTAGCACAATAAATACATCAAAATGCTTACCACGAAAGTTGTTCTTCAGTATGTGACGTACTAGCTTTCGAACTGAATATTTCCAAATATCCGGAGAGAAAGCGAGAGAACATGCTAAAAAAGATCTGGTATATTTTAGTCGTTTTGTTTTTTGCCAAATCATCCTTCTCTTTTTCTTCATCTCTGAGAGAGGGAATTGACAGAGGTCCTATTAGTACAAGACACATCCCTGTTGTCTCAGAATTTATCGAAGCTACTTTTTTAGTAGAAAAAAAATTTGATACCAATAAAATCGAAAATTTTTTAAAACGTCTCAAAAAAGAGAGAAAAGACCTCAGAGAAGACTTGGTTGAAACAAAGATTATTGAAGACATTGAGCTTTACACAAAAAAGCCACAAAAAGCGATTGAGAAGCGTAGAGATAAAAAAAAGCTGAAAGGAGAGCCTCTTCTTATTGGCTTTGATTATTATTTGATTCCAAAAATAGAAACACTTT
>CANFEH010000090.1 GCA_947445855.1 Zetaproteobacteria bacterium | reverse complement strand
TGCGGCTTTTTTTTGAGTCCAGCCGTTTGATAATTTATCTATTACTCGAGATCTTAAGTCATCACTATATGGAGCAGGCATAACAAATCCAAAAAATCACAACATATCAATATTATTATAAATATCAACCTATATTGGAAGGGCTATAAGCTCTCAAGCATAATCAAGAATATCTACTCAGTTTTCAAACTTAAGCGTCAAAAATTGTCTACAAAATTTAGCCTTATTTTGCCTTAGGGTCCACTAGGGGGGCGCAACATTTTTATAACACATTGTTTCTAAAAATTTATTTTTCCCGGCGTTGTTAACGTCCTGCGCTATAAAGCCTCTTGGATTTCGACATAGGGAGTGTCCAAAATTGACATACCTAGTAGGCATCATCTAAAATTAAAAAAGGTCTAAGCCACATAAATAGTAGGAGGTTATTTTGAGAATCCTTGTTTTTATGTCTTTCTTTTTTTTCCAACTGTCTTTACTAGCTGGGGTGAAAGAAGAAGTCGAAAAGAAAGTTCTTAATCAATTTGATGAAAATCCCCCAGGATTTGTTAACAATATCCTTAAAGCCATAAATTTTATTAATAATAATTTGGAAAAATTGCCACTTCCAGAAAAAATACCACTTCACTCAGATTCTTTAAATAGCTATCTAGCTAGTCAAATAGAGCTTCTTGGTCCTATGGCACAAGCTGTAAATTTAAAAGGAAACACTGAGACTTGGGGAAAAGATTTTGCTAATTTTTATAAACACGGCGATGCAAAAGCGACTACGAAATTTGGACTTCAGACATTAACTGTTGGCTATGGGGCTACTCTTCTTTTGTTTCCTAGTGTTTTTCCTCTTGGTGTTGTGGGGATTGGGCTTAGTGTTGGCGCCACAGCGGCAACGATGGCTCATAACTACATAGATGGTAAAGATGCTATCACAGTCGCTAGTTATATGGGAGCTAAACATTTGAAGTATAGAACAAACTATACTTTAAACCAATGGTCAGGAAAAACAAAATTAGGCTCTAAAGAAGAAGGCTATCATTCTAATGCCTACCTAGGGTGTGAGTATAGTGATGATGATGGTGATGTTCATGATGATTGGTGGGAGTGGGTTAATAAAAAAAACATAGCTCATTTATATCCTCCTACTGAAGATGGAAAAACCAAAAATGGTAATTTATCCTACTATGGAAAAACAATGCAACTAAAAGGACGCTGGATCAGTGTTCCAACAAAAAATGAAGATATTTGGGTTTTTGGTACCCTTCAAAACCCACTGACTCTAGCAGGGATTTGTCTGGAAATTGTAAAAAATAAGATTCTGGAAACAAGGGAAAGTATAGACTCTTTTGATCCTAAGAATGTAAGATTTTCTGTTGGTGACTACAAACAGAAGCACGAAATCATTCATTATGCTCGTGATAAAGAATTATCTGCGAGAAAAGGTGATGGTCTCATTTATTATTCTCAGGTTAATTTTAACAATTTTTAACAAGAATTCTTCATCCAGAAAGAAGAACGACAAGAGAAGTGATTTATTTGAAGGCTATAGGATAAGAAATTTAAAAAATACAAGTGATCCTGGAGATTTTATAAATAACTCTCAGTACATAGAAAGTATGTCTTAAAAGAAGCCTTAAGCGGGGTTCTTATCTCCTACTCCATCAGATTCAAGAGTCACTTCTTTTGCTTCTAAAAGCTCTGTTACTTTATTTGTAAAAAGTGTGAGCTTCTTATAGAAGATTTCAACCTTGTGTTCTGAAAGATAAGGACTCAATTTTTTAACAATATGATCTTTCTTTAATAAAAGAGCTTTCATTTTTTCGTGAAGCTCCTTGGTTGGAAGTCTTTTTTTAACAAAATCTTTGCTCACATAATGTGGAGTTCTAGATTTTCTGAAAGTCATTCCATGATCAATAAAGACTACTTTACCTGTGTCAAGGAACATATAGTTATCTAGATTACGATCCCTGTTTGAAATAAGCCAATCAAAGAGAAGAATAATTGGTGTCTTTGTGTTTCTTCCACTTGGAAAACCTAATTTTTTAGGTTCTCTTCCTGTGTAGAGTCCAACAGAGCGAGCCACACGAGCGTCTTCTACAAAATATTGGCTTGATCCCATTTGTCCATCTTTATAGTCAGCTAAGAAAGTAAGTGGCACCATATTAAGGTTAAGCATTCGGTCTACGATATAAGCAGCCACTTCTTCTCTAGAACCACTTGCTATATTAACTTTACTTTCAGGTTTGTAGACCACACTTTCTTTTGATGGGAAATAAACGCGGTAAGACTCTGTGAAACCTAAATTTAAACCAGTGATTTCAAGTTTTTGATTTTTAGCTAAAACTTCTGTCTTAAGTTTTCTCTCAAGGTCACGAGCCTTGTCTCTTTCACCAATGCTTCTTAGATGCCACATTGCTCTTTGAAGACGACGTTTCATCACAAAATCAATCACTTGAAGATTTGGCACAAAAACAGATTTTAAAATTTCTGCCATAGACTCATCGTCAAATCTGTAATCAGATAAAAAAGAGCTATACTTTAAGACTGTTCTAAAATCTCTCATTTTATCTAATCCAAAAGGATAATTACTATGATCTGAGTTCTCTTCTCTTTTTGCTAAAAATTCTTTTTTGAGATTTTTTTGTTCGCTATAAAATGCTTCAATTAAATCCACATCTTCTAACTCGTAATAATTATCACGAGCAAATCTTAATAGAGCTTGAGATAAAAGAATCTTATTCTGGCCTTTTAAAAGTTTTTCAGAAAAAGATTCTGAAACCACTTTTTCTGCCCAACCAGACGAATATAAAGATCTTAAATTTTCAAGAACTTCTCGCGGAGTTTGTTTTAAACCTTTTTCTTTCAAATAATTTTTCACACTTTCTAAAAAATGATCCTTTTGACGAACAATACGACGTCTTAGTGTTTGAAAATTTCCTTCGAGTTCAGAAGACACAGAACACTGTGATTTAAACTCTCTATTTCTTAGTGGAGTAGAATTAAAAACAGTTTCAAAAACTTCTTCAACCATCTTTGAGTTTTTCTCACAAAAATCAGTCATGCGATCTGAACAAAGAAGGTTTTTCATATCTCTTCTTGTTCCCAATCCAGTCTTAACTTGCATATTTTTATAAGGAAAAAAACATTCGGGCGATAAAGAATAAAGATTCAAAGATGATCTCACATAAGATTCGAACATTTCTTTATCGAGATCTAAAGAGAAACCAAATTTTGAAAAACTTAAAAAAAATAAACAAATCGAATACGTAAAATATCTCATCTAGAGGGTCTCCTTTTTTGAAAGGCATTGTCTAAGCTCTAATAGAACAACGCATTACAAAGAACTAGCAGAAGAAAAAAAATACAAAAAAACTCTCCGTATTTATCCCGCTCATGGTAAATTAGAATACAAGATAAACATTAAAAATAGAGAGACTTCTACATGAAATGGATGTACCCGATTAGTTTTGTTTTATTTTTAATTTTTCCACTCAGTCTAAAATCTAAAGGTTTAGGCACAACAACAACATCAACACCTATTATCTTACTTGCTTCAACCCTGAAAGGTGCTGAGTACTCACAAATCCCAGATATGCGACTTTTTTCTGTGGATAATAACGGAAATATTTACCCAATTCTCTTTCAAATTGATCAAAAGGATGACTACGGAGACTATGTTTTAGGTGGACCAAAAAGTCTTACTTTCAATGATTTTGATGAGCTTGTTTTTATGTCAGAGGATGCTGGCATCAATAAAGATCCTACCCACTGGCCATTTCAAAAACCAGAAAGACTGTACAAAATTTCTTTGACGCATCTAGGCAAAAAAAAATCTGTGTTCCTAGGTGTCTATGCAAAAGGCAAAGCCCCTAAAGAATCTCTCAGCACAAAAAAAGGGTATGTGAATCTTGATCTAAAAAATGCCAAAGTTGAGACTTCTAAATATCTTTATTTTTTCAATCCAAAAAACTACTTAATGCTCAAAGATTTCTACACATTTGATTCCAATCAAAGTAAAAAAAAGCTAATCACAGCTTCAAGCTTTTACTTAAAACTTAATTTGAAATACTTCTTTGCTATCAGTGTCAATCATAGCGATGTGAACAGCGAGCTTGAAGCTTATAAAGTAGGGCCCATTCGTGCTATTGCTCGTGTTGATTTTAGCTACAGACTGATGTCCATGAAAATGAATCTTGGCATGTATACAGAAGTAGTCTTTTTTGAAAACTCTATATTCTTGCCAGCTATTCTAGAAAATCCTATTAACAGCGAGTCTATTCTAAACCCTGGCAGTGATTTTTATTATGGATTTGCTCTTGTAGAGAATCCTGCTCAAGTAGAAATAAAATCCAATATGGCTGCCTATACAGGTAAAGAAAAAACAAAGAAAGAAAACTTATATTGGCTCTCTACAAAAGGTGAGACAAGCCAAGTCTATTTAGAGTTTAAACCATCTCCTAGTATGCTCCAAAAAGAAATCTTTCCAAAATACTATTCAGAGGCTAAAACTGGCAACCAGGTCTTGAAGCGCGCAGAAAAAGCACGACCTCTTGGAAAAAGCGGCGTTAACATTGCAGTCACTGCTGATATGGGGAAATTACCCACAGGAGAACATAATATCGAACTTGCTATCTATATTGGAAATAAGTTAACCAACGAAGAAAATGATGCTTTTAAAAATCACCGCTCCTATAAAACATATGTTTCCAGCTTAGAACTGAGCTCCTTAGTTCCTAAAAAATAAGAGAAAAAATAATCCCTATGATACATGATGAAATAAAACACGAAGACCACTCAGATTCACAACCACAAGAAATTCTGTGTGAAGAACAAGCAACACCAGAAGATCTCCCTATGACTGTTCACTTGAAAGGTTATGAAGAATATTTTGAAGAATTCTCCTGGGATGCTAAAAAAGTCATGGACGTTCTTGGGATAAAACGCTCAAGACTTAATCAAATTTCTGGAGAAGAGCTGCGAGTTGGTAAAGCTCGTGTGGATAGGTACCTGCGTCCAATTTACCGACCAGAAGATGTAAAAAAATATCTAGCTTGGACAAAACCCACAGCAAGTCACAAACGCTCTACAAGTATTATTGATGAAGCACGCTTAAAACTTGACCAGACATCAGGAGAGCTCAAAGAAAAACTGATTGGCAGCCAAGAATCCCTTAAAGAAGAGATAGCTCTTTTGCTTGAGCAAACTCTAGTAAAACTAACGAGAAATTATGAACACCTAGGAGAAGCTCTTTTAACAAAACACCTTCTGTCTCTCCAAAAAAATATTCAAGAAAGCCAATTCCTAGAGCAAGAAGCTTTTAAAAAGACAAAATTACTTGAAGAGAAACTAGAAAAAATTCTTCAAAAAGACCTAGATACATCATCATCTATACTTTCACTAAAAGAAGAAACCACAAAACAAGCTCAAACAATGGAACAAGTCCTTACACAACTCATTTCTCTAGAAAAAAAATTAGAATCTTCAGAAAAACAGCTAGAGAAGATCCTCCAGGTAAAAAAGACCGAAAAACTCTCACTGAGTGAAAGAAAACAAATAATCTCTCCATGCCCCTTTAAAGCTAGCCGACCTGTCTTCAAAAAAGGTAGAACTTTATCTATTCAAGAAAGAAAAAAAATTAAATATTTCTTATAGAAAAAGATCTATACCTATGAAACTAGAGATTTCTCAAGCAGTCAAAGAGGCTCTTCGACAGAAAACCCCTATTCTAGCCTTAGAGTCTACCATTATCACTCACGGTCTACCGTACCCACAAAATTATGAAATTGCTCTCGAACTAGAGGAAATAGCACGAAGCCACAGTGTAACTCCTGCTACTATTGCAATCCTTCAAGGCAGAGCCCATATTGGGCTCACAACAAAAGAGATAAAAGAACTAAGCCTCGAGGGAAAAAAGAAATATAAATTCTCAGCTTATGATCTTCCTATTGCTTTTGGCCTAGGTCTCACTGGCTCTACAACAGTAGCTGGGACAAGCTTTCTTGCAGAAAAAGCAGGGATCAAAGTTTTTGCGACAGGAGGGCTTGGAGGTGTACACAAAGAACACCTCACTCGTATGGATATTTCAAACGATATTAAAGCTCTCAGCGAAACACCTCTTGTGGTTGTGTCTTCAGGGGCTAAATGTATTTTAGATTTAGAATCTACGGTTGAAGCCTTAGAAACTTTTGGGATTCCTACTCTTGGTTGGAAGACAAATATATTCCCAGCTTTCTACTACAATGACAGCGGCATTAAGCTGAATTATCAAGTGGAGAATGGAGATCAAGTAGCTAGCGTTGCTAAAGAACTCAACAAATCTGCTCTCCTTGTTTTTAATCCCGTTCCAAAAGAAGCAGAACTTCCAAAAATATACGTAGAAACACTTATAGAAGAAGCAAGTAATGAAGCTAAAAAATTAGGCATAACAGGAAAAGAAGTGACGCCTTTTTTACTTAATTTTATGAGGCAAAAAAGTAAAGGACGCACAGTGGAAACTAACTGTGCCCTTATCAGAAGCAACGTAAGAGTAGCCTGTGAAATTTCACACAGTCTCTCCAAACTTTGAGTTCATCCACCGAGAGTCAATAAATTTTGTCAGATAATTTCTTGAACTATCAGGAAGAATAACAACACAGTTTTGTCCTTTTGAAAGTTTAGAAGCAGCCGTCATGACTCCAACAAGTGCTGATCCAGAAGAACCACCGCACAAGAGGCCTTCTTCTCTCAAAAGACGTCTAGCCATTAAGAAAGATTCTTTA
>CANFEH010000089.1 GCA_947445855.1 Zetaproteobacteria bacterium | reverse complement strand
GTAACACAAGTGCAAACATAAATTTAATAATTTTTTTTTAAAAAAGAAAGAGATAAGGCAAAAAAATTTCAAAAGGACTCATTTCTTCTTTTCTAAATTTTGAGCTCTTCTTTAAAAAAAAAGACTAGTGTGGTCTGGATGTGTTGATAGATATGGTGTGTAGCTTGGCCCTTAAAGTTTCAAAAAAACAAAAGAGGTGCTTTAATTTTTTTAATTATGTTTGTTGGAATGATTACAAAAATGCTTGGCTGGATTGTAGATAACTCTAAATCTCTTTCATTGGATCCAAGAACGGGTTTTCAGTTCTTGCTTCTTCGTTCTTTTGCTAGACTAAGGGTTTCATTTTTTTTAAGACTTGGGCTAGTTTGGTTTAAAAGAGATGAATTTTCTAAGACCATACGAACAAAGGGTTTTACAAACGCTAATAGGCAAAAATTGTTGGGTTTCTTGGACATGAGTCAGAAGAGGGTATTCCTAATGAGAAAAGAGAAAACAAAAAAACTTTGGGAGCCATCTCAATTTCGAGTTCAAAATAGTCATATGACTCTCTTCACAGAATTTGTTTCAAAGAAGTTAGATAGACACTTTCAAGACTGGACAGAACTTCACGGTTGGTCTGTTGAGTGTCCTGATTCTTTTTGGGGACTGGCTAGTGAGTACCTGGATATAAAGTGGCAAGAAAGAGCAAGACAAATTTACTCTCCTCCTAAAAAAGGAAAGATGCAGGGGGCTACTTGGTTTCAAGGGAGCTACTTGAACTATGCTCAAAATATTCTCGCATCACTTTTTTCAGAAGGAGAGGTTCTTCTTGAGTATGAAGAGTCTAAAAAGATTTCTTCAAGAACAGCACAGGAGTTATGGAATCGTGTAGCTCAATTGGCATCTGGTTTAAAAGCGTTAGGTCTTAAAAAGGGTGATTCTGTTGCGGGGGTTTTATCAAACACAATAGAGTCGGTAGAAGCTATGCTCGCTGTAACAAGCCTCGGTGGTGTTTGGTCTTCGTGTTCCCCAGACTTTGGTTTAGCTGCAATAAGTCAGAGACTCTTGGCATCTTGTCCACGGTTTGTTTTCTATTGTAATACTTACTCCTACAAGGGGAAGTCCTTTTATTGTGGCTCTCAATTAGAGCTTTCCTTAGAGCAGCTACTTTCGGTTGAAAAAATAATTCTTGTAAGTTCGACAGAAAAACAAACACCCCCTGTGCTCAAGAGGAAAATTCTTTACGAAGATTTGATTTTTTTAAAGTCACTTGTAATTGACCCTAACACAGGGCTTTTTCCTATTGATTTTGAGTTGCTAAGTTTTTCTGATCCTCTTTTTATTATGTTTTCTTCTGGTACCACAGGGGCTCCTAAATGTATTGTTCATGGAGTGGGTGGAACTCTTTTACAGCATAAAAAAGAACTAATGCTTCATTCTGATTTAAAAGTAGGCGAAGGTTTTTGTTTTTACACGAATACAAGTTGGATGATGTGGAATTGGATGGTATCTAGTTTATCTGTTGGGGCTCGTGTTCTTTTATATAATGGGGCACCTTCTTACCCTGAGCCTTTAACTTTTTGGAAGATTGCAGAAAAAGAGAAAATATCAATTCTTGGAACAAGTCCCACTTATCTTACCTATAGTAAAAAATTTATGGAGGACACTTCTTTTAAAGAAGATTTCTTAGCTCATCTCAAAACGCTCTTAACAACTGGATCGCCTCTTTTACCTGAACACTTTCGATGGGTTTATTCAAAAGTAAAAAAAGATATTCATTTAGCCTCTATTTCTGGTGGAACGGATATTCTCTCTTGTTTTGTTTTAGGGAACCCGAATATCCCGGTGTACGAAGGAGAGATTCAAGTAGCTGGCTTAGGAATGGCAGTTGTTGCTAAAAAGCGAGAAGGTATAAGCTCCTCGGAAGAAAAAGCAGAACTTGTGTGCACAAAACCTTTTGTTTCTATGCCGCTTTATTTCTTAAATGATCCTTGCGGGAAAAAACTTACAGAGGCCTATTTTTCTTTTTACCCAGATTCTGAGGATGAAGTTTGGAGACATGGAGACTATATCGAAGAGACTCTCCATGGGGGTTATATTATCCATGGTCGTAGCGATGCTACGCTAAATCCTAATGGAATCCGTATGGGAACAAGTGAGTTTTACAACGTTCTTGAGGGTCTGAAAGAAGTAGAAGATGCTCTTGTTATCGCTCAAAAAAAACCAGAAGGAGATAAAATTATTTTATTTGTTGTTCTTGTTAGCGGAGTCCAGTTGAATAAGATTTTGGAAGAAAAAATCCTAAAAAAACTAGCGACTGACCTCACAAAAAGACATAGCCCACATAAAATTTTTCAGGTTAAAGAAATCCCCTACACACAAAACGGGAAAAAATTAGAGATTCTTGTGAGTCATCTTATTAACGGTGTGCCTCTTCAAAACTTAAATGCTGTGAAAAACCTAGAAGCACTTGAAGACTTTGAGAGGTGCAAAGTTTTTTTAGAGGAATGGACCTAGAAGCTCTTTAATAAGAGAGCTACGTAAGCCATCTTCGCCAAAGCAAGAATTTTTAGTACACTCTGCAGACACATAGCAGTTCCCCTTCAGTATGAAATCGTTATGTCCTCTGATTAACATCCCCTCTACTTTTCCGCTACTTTCATTGATGAGAGGTGAGCCAGAATTTCCGCTGTAACTATCTACTGCAAGAGAAAAAAACTTCTCTTCTGCGTTTTGAAGCAGAGACCCAGAGTGAGCAATTTTCATAGGAAGCCCTAAGGGGTGTCCTATAAGACTAAGAATACTCGTATCTTTAATTTTTTGTGAGGCGAGAACAAGATGAGGACGTTTAGTCGCTCTATCTAGACGGATAATTGCAATATCTTGATCTGGGTCGTTTTCTTTTTCATCTGAGAAGTAGAGAATCTCTACACAGTGAAAAATATTTTTACTAGGCACCCTTAATTTTTTGCTATGATCTGTTCTCTCTTCTATGAAATCAAAAAGAACACTAAAGTCTTCGCAAGAATTTTTTTCTGGAAGACAATGCCCTGCTGTTACCAAAATATCATCTGTCACAAGAAAACCTGTGCAAAAACCTGCCACAGGTTGATTGTAGAATCTTTCTGTGGGGCAGAGGTTCATACTTTTGCCGAGGCTTGTGGTTGTGATTTTTTTATAGGATGCAGAGCTTGTGTTAGAAATATCTGCCGTCTCTAAGAGAAGAGCTACAGAAGGGGTAGCTTGGGTAATTTTAATTTTATCTTTTATCTCAGATGGTTCAACACGATTATCCTCTTCGTAAATAACAGGACGTCCCTTGATATAAGGGCTTGTCATGATAAGAAATAAAATAGAAAGAAAAGAAAACTTGTAGGTCATAGTAGACTCCTTTTGTGTGAGCTACTGAGCTTTGTGTAATAGATAATTTAAAAGATTTTCTTTCAGAAGAAAATACAGGAACTTCGCCAAAATAAGTATGTCTTTAGATGACAAAAGAAATGCTCTTTGCTAGGGTTTTCTGGTTAGTCTCAGCCTAAAAAAGGCTTTTTATCTCCTTCTTATCGTAACAGTGGTGTCATGAATATTCAGATTGAAGACTATCCGATTTCTCTCAAAATAGGTCACTTTCAAGCAGAGCGGCAATTTGTGCGTACAGTTTTTGTTAGCCTCTCTCTTGTTTTCGAAGCTCCCAAAGAGGAGTATTTAGAAAATTTAACGAGTACAATTGACTACGGAGAAGTCATAGAACTTCTTGAGAGAAAATTTTCCGGTAAAACTATACGTCTTATCGAAACTCTTTTATATTTAGTAGCAAAAGAGCTCATGTTGACATTTTCTCTGCTCGAAGAGGTGGTGATTCGTATTGAAAAAACCCATATGCGCCCCTCTTTGGTGAAAGGAGCCCGGATTACAGTGCAAGAATGTTTTAAAAGAAAGCACTTTCCCTTAGACCAAGTAGCTTCTTGCGATAAATGACTTCTATTTGATTGATGTTCAAAAAATATAATACAGGAACTTCCATGACAGACTCTCACTATGATGATGCTATTCTCATCTATGGGGCTAATGAACATAATTTAAAAAATATTGATGTGAGGATTCCTAGGGGGCTTATCACTTCTATTACAGGAGTCAGTGGTGCTGGGAAGAGTTCTCTTGCTTTCGATACCCTGCTTTCAGAGTCGTACCGCAAATTTTTTTTCACTCTCTCTCATTATTATAGGCAGTTTTTGCCGACGAAAAATAAAGCTCGCGTCAGAAAAATAATAGGTTTGTCCCCTGCTATTGGTTTAAGTCAGTATGAAACAAGACCGTCTTCTCATGCGAGTGTTGCAAGTTTGACAGATTTAGGAGAACTGATCGGTGTTCTTTTTGCTCAGTACTCAGAATCTTTTTGTCCCAAGCACGGTTTAGCTACAGAAGCTCTTAATGTCTCTCAAATTGCAAAGCAAATTAATACAGAATTCAAAGAAGGATTGATTAGCATTTGTGCCCCACTTGCTCAGTCTAAAAAAGGGACTTTCCATAAGCAGCTAGAGAAAATAAGTGAAAAAGGTTTTCTTAAAATTTATTGCGACGGAAATCTCATGTCTCTCAGTCCAATCCCTCAGTTAGATGCAGATAAAAAGCATACGATCAAAGTGGTTGTGGACTACATCACAGTCACAGCAAACCCAGAGAGGAGGCTAGAACAAAGTATTTCTACTGCTTGTGAATTGGCAGAGGGGTATGTTGAGATTTTTTTAAGTAACAAAAAAGGAGAATTAAAGACAGAAAAGGGGAGGGTTTTTTCCACAAAATCTGGTTGCCCTACTTGTGGCTTCAGTTGGCCAAAATTAGATAGTCGCTACTTTGGTGCAAATTCTCTTGGACGTTGCTCTTCTTGTTCAGGACTAGGAACCTTAGAATCTCTTTCTCATCACTCGTCTGGAGGAAATGTTTGCGGGACTTGTAAAGGCACAGGCATTTCTTGTGAATATCTGAGTATTCATGTGGGAGGCTTAAATATTCATGAAGTTTATCTTAAAACAGTTTCAGAAACTTTAAAACTTATGCTCACTCTTGTCAGCACAAATGAAGCCAAAAAGCTTCTTCTTGAAGAAATAAAAAAAGCTCTTAGAGGGCTAGAGAGAATGGGGCTTGGGTATTTAAATCTTTTTCGAAAAATCACATCTCTTTCTCTTGGAGAGCATCAAAGAACAAGGCTAGCTTCTGTGTTGTCTCAAGAGCTTTCTGGAATTCTCTACGTCCTCGATGAGCCAAGTCAAGGTTTGCACGCAAGTGAAATTGAAAACCTCTATCAGGTGCTTTTAGAAATAAAAGAAAAAGGAAACACCCTTGTTCTTGTTGATCACGACCCGTACTTATTAAAAAAATCAGATTGGATTATTGATCTTGGGCCTACTGGAGGGCGCTTTGGAGGTTACAAACAAGCTGAATTTAAACCAAAAGATGCTAAACTTTACGAAGAAAAATCTTTAACAGCTAAATCTTTAGTCGAAAATGCTCTAGGCCTAGAGTTCTCTCACACAAAAATTAATCAAGGAGAAAAAGCAGAGTTTATTCGGATTCTAGGAGCTTTCTGTCATAATTTGAAGATCAAAGAGGTCTCTTTTAAAAAAAAATCTCTCAATATTGTTACTGGTGTTTCTGGGGCGGGTAAAACTTCTCTTGTGATTCATACGTTGTATCGTAATTTAGCAGAGCAGCTTTCTAACGAAACAAAAAACAAAAAAGATTTATTTGATTGCCTTTCTCTTGAAGGGGTTGAAGACTTCGAAGCTTGTTATCTTATAAATCGTATGCCTCTTGCTAAAACATCTGCAAGTCTTGTTGTGACGTACCTTGGGGCATTTACATGGATTAGAGACATTTTTGCCTCAGGACCAGAAGCAAAAATGATAGGTCTTCAGAGCCAAGATTTTTCTTTAAGAACAGGTGAAGGTCGTTGCTCTGAGTGTCAGGGAAAAGGCTACAATGTTCTTGAAATGCGTTTTTTAGAAGATGCTGAAATAGTCTGTCCTTTATGCCAAGGTAAACGCTACAAGCTGAATGTTCTTTCTGTTCGTTATAGAGGAAAAACAATTGCAGATATTCTTGATTTTTCAGTAGATGAGGCAAAAGAATTTTTTCTCTCTCACAAAAAAATTCGACTTGTTTTTGAAGCCTGCCAAAGAATTGGTCTTGGTTATTTAAAACTTGGACAAGTAAGTACTCATTTTAGTGGAGGAGAGGCTCAACGTTTAAAAATTGTTTCTACTTTTTTAAAAGCTAAAAAAGAAAATAAACTTTTGATTCTAGATGAGCCGACAAGAGGTTTACACGAACAAGATATTAAATATTTAATAAGATTTTTAAGAGATCTCACAGAGTCTAAATCCACTGTGGTGGTTATAGAACATCATACAGGATTGATTTGCGCTGCTGATTGGGTTGTGGATTTGGGCCCTTGGGCTGCTCATGAGGGTGGATGTCTTCTCTACCAAGGGCCTCCTGAAGGCCTTTTGAAAAACACAGAAACCTCTGTGACAGCTCGGTTTCTGTGACTTAGTACGGGAAGTCTCAGCACTCTTTAGGGGTAGGGGCGTTCACAGCTCACTTGCCTTAGTTCTAAGTGATTGTTTTTATAGTTCTTTAATTAGCTGAAAAAAAACGAATTAAAACCGAAGATATGGGTAGATATTTCTACAAGAAAAGAGGTTTTTATGTCTTCAGTATGTAAGGTTTTTTTTAATTTTTTAGTAAATAGTGGGAGATATTTTCTTTTTTGTTTTTTAATGGCTTGTGGGGAAAAGGTTATTCAAGACTCAGAAGAGATAAGTAGATCTGCACTAGGCGGCATTCGTCTAGAAAGACAAGACCCAGAAATTAGAGATAAACGTGAGAAAAAATTTTCTTCTCATGAATCAAGACTTCATTTGCTGAGCTCACATGAAAGTCCTTTTAACATCTCAATTTTATCTGAAGTGGCTCCCATTCAACCAAGAGGACAGGCTAATTCTCTTACCCTTGAAGGGGATAAAGTCTATGTTGGGTATTTGACACTTGGTGAAAATTTTGATGGGGGAGTGGACATTTTTGATATAGCGCTTCCAATTTAGATTGATCGTTTTTTTACGACGTCAATAACAGTTTCAAGTGGATTATCAACAGCCTCTAAAAATCTTTTCTTCAAATCATTTTTCAAAGGAAACCAAGATTCTTCTATAGGATTTAAATCTGGGCTGT
>CANFEH010000088.1 GCA_947445855.1 Zetaproteobacteria bacterium | reverse complement strand
TTTTATGTTTTCTTAACACTCGGAATGGGGGAGTTTTGCGAGGTATTGTTCTTTCTCAGTTTTTCTTAACTCTTCTTGTGGCTGTTTCGTGTGGTAGTGTTTCGTTTCTAGGTTTTTTTATGAATCCAATTGTAGTTCCTATTTCTTCTATGGTATTTCTGTGCTCATTCCTGCTGATTTTAGACAGCTTTTTCCCGCCTTTCATGATCGATTCTTTTTTAGATGTTCAAGGTCTTTTTTTATTTTTTTTGGAAAAAGTAGCTATTTTAACTCTGCGCTTCCCGTGGCTTTCTATAGATTTGCTTGGGTATTCTAGCTTTGTAAGATCTTTTCTTTTGTTTCTTTTTACCTTGTTTTTTTGTTATGTATTAAAAGAGATGAAGGAAAAATAAAGCAGAAAAGAAATAACAGCCTGTGTGATATTATCGTTAGTGAATGAAGAGGGTTTTTCTATGGGTGAAAACGCGCAAATATTGCAGGGAAAAAAAGTTGTTGTTGTGGATGATTCAAGCGAACAAAGAAAATTGATTGCTGAATTTTACGAGAGTTTTGGTTGTACTGTCGTCGGAGAAGCTAGCGACGGTGTTGAAGCTTTGTTGCAAGTTGAAAAACAGAAGCCTGAAATTGTGAGCCTTGATATCATTATGCCAAATATGGATGGAGTTGAATGTTATAGAAAACTTCAAAAAGATCATCCTCAAGTAAAAGTGCTTTTTGTTAGTTGTTTGATTAAAAATAGTGAGGTCAGGGATATTTTAATCACTAAATTAGATCCGTCTATTCTTGTTCCAAAGCCTTGTGAAAAAGAAGTTCTAAGGAAGGCAGTCTTAGGTCTTTATGGCGGAGCTAGCTCTCATGCTGCAGAAATAAGAGCTGTTCTATAGCATCTTCACCTTTAGCGATTGCGTTGTTGTTTCGTCGGAAAATCATCTTCATGTACTAATAGTACACTCCGGTGATTTCCCTCCTCACGCCTAGCACTCGCTAAAGGTGAAGGATGTTATATAAACTGAAATTTCTTTAGGAAAGTTTTGTTTGAGAGTTGCGGATATCTAAAAGGATTTTCTTTTCAAGAAATTTAAGACTTTGGTAAGTAGCAGGTGCTTCTTCTTTTCTTTTTTCAAGTTTTTTGCTCAATAAAAAAAGAATAAGATCTGTGTCTCCGTTTGCTGCTTTTATCCAGTTTTCAATAATTTGACAATCTGTGTAGGAAAGGAAGGCTCCTATGCCTCTGCTTTCTAGTATAAATTGCCCTATAAGCTCTCTTTCTGATAACTTGTTTAAGTCATAAAAACTCATGTGTTATCTTCCAGAAGCATTCTAAAGGAGGTATTTGCTACGCCATGTTTAAAGTTCAAGCTACTTGTCCCACACGAATTGATTTAGCTGGAGGTACTTTGGATCTTTGGCCTTTGTACCATCAGCTTTCTAGAAAAGCTACAGTGAATCTGGCTATTGATCTTTGTGTTTCTGTAGAGGTCTCAAGGAGTTCTTCTCCCAAGTTTTCTTTTGAGAGTCTCGATCAAAATATTAGCTTAGAAGGGAGTTTTTCGACTCTTTGTGAAGACAAATCTTTACCGCTTCTTAGTCTCTTTTTAAAGACTCTTTGGAAAGATAGCTTTCCTCCTATTTCCATACAAACAAGAGCCAGGTCTCCCAAAGGAGCAGGTCTTGGGGGGTCTTCATCTTTAGCGATCGCTTTGTGTTCAGCCATCCTTAAAGCTAAAGAGATCTGTGGGGAACAACCAAAAAAACAGTACTCCGAAGAGAGTCTTGTCAGTTTATGTCAAGATGTGGAGTCTGCTATTATTAAAGCTCCCACTGGGTATCAAGATTACTGGGCTGCAGTGCGTGGAGGGGTTAACTTAATAACTTATCCGTTCGGGTCTCTTCATGTCGAGACACTTGCGTCACAGTTTACTCAAAGTTTTAATGACTACCTGCTTGTTGTGTACAGTGGTCAAAGTAGAGCTTCTGCTCTCAATAATTGGTCTGTTTATCAGAGTTTTTTCTCTGGGGATTCGAACACAGTGCGGTTCTTAGAGAAGATAGGGGCTGTTGCAGAAAGTTGTTTAGAAGCTTTTAAGGAAAATAATTTAGAGAAAATTTTGGAGCTTTCAAAAGAGGAGTGGGGTTTTCGTAGAGAAATGTGGCCAGATATAGTGACAGAGTATACTGAGAAGGTTGACCGTTTTGCTTGTGCTCATGGCGCACTCTTTACAAGAGTTTGTGGAGCTGGAGGAGGAGGTGTCGTGAGTATCTTTGTAGAACCACAAAAGAGAGAAAAACTTCGGGATGAGCTTAAAAAATCTCATTTTGAGATACTTGATACAAAGATTACAACAGAGGGGTTAAGGGTTGTTACTTCTTAGAACCGTGGCACTTTTTGTATTTTTTGTTTGATCCACAAGGACAGAGTTCATTCTGACCAACTTTCTTCTCTTCTCTCTTGTATGGAGAGTTTTCAGACTCTTTTTCTTCATAAGAAGAAATTTCTTTTTTTGATAGAGATGATTCTGCTTCAGCATGAGAAAAATTTATTTCTTCATCTAAATTTGCATCTTCTCCATGGAGTTCTTCTTCTAGTTCTTCTAGCCTCATATGTTCTGGAGGAGCCATACGAAGAAGCATAAGAGTTGTTTTTTCTTCAATTCCATCGATTAACTGAGCAAAAAGATCGAAGGCTTCTTTCTTGTATTCTTGAAGAGGGTCTCTTTGACCAAACCCACGAAGAGACACAGAATCTTTCAGATGATCAAGTCCTAGGAGATGATCTTTCCAAGATTGATCTATGATTTGAAGGTAAATATAACTTTCAAACTTTTTTAAATCTTCTTTGAGGAAAGACATTTTTTCTTCATAAAACTTTTTTAATTGCTCTGTTATATCATCTATTAAACCATGCTCTGAAAAATCATTAGATGTTTTGTTTTTGAAGCTCACAAGAGTCATGAATTCTTCTTGAATTTTTTTCTCTGCAGCTGCTAGATCCCAAGCTTCTTTGTTAAGAGACTCTGGACTGAAGGTTTCTAAAGTCTTCGTTATTTTATGATGTGCAACATCCCACAGAAAGTCCATATCGGCTTTCCCATTTAAAGCAAGATTTCTTCTTGCATAGATGACTTGTCTTTGTTGGTTCATAACATCATCATACTCAAGAAGATGTTTACGACTGGAAAAATTTTGTTCTTCCACTCTTTTTTGCGCGTTCTCAATCACACGAGTGAACATGGATGATTTAAGAGCTTCCCCTTCATCGAAGCTTTTAGCCATGAAAGCTGACATTTTATCTGCATTGGCAAAAATTCTCATCAGATCATCTTCGAAGGAAATAAAAAACTTGCTTCGTCCAGGATCTCCTTGACGACCAGCACGACCTCTCAGTTGGTTATCAATACGTCTTGATTCGTGACGTTCTGTTCCAACAACAAGAAGTCCTCCAATCTCTTTAACGCCTTCACCGAGGACGATATCGGTGCCTCGACCAGCCATGTTGGTAGCAATGGTGACGCGCCCTTTTTCACCAGCTTCAGCTATTATACTAGCTTCCCTTGCGTGGTTTTTTGCGTTCAAAAGATTATACTGAATCCCCATGCGATCAAGAAGAGAGGAGAGGAGTTCTGATTTTTCAACAGATGCTGTTCCCACAAGAACAGGTTGTCCCTGTTTTTGAGCTTGAGCCACTTCACTCGCAATAGCATTGAATTTTTCTCTGAGAGAAGAATAGAGAACATCCTCTTCGTCTTTTCGCACAAGAGATTTATTTGTTGGAATCACAACCACATCAAGTCCGTAGATCTTGTGGAATTCAACAGCTTCAGTGTCAGCAGTTCCTGTCATTCCAGCAAGAGTGATGTAGAGACGGAAGTAGTTTTGGAACGTGATAGTGGCTAGTGTTTGACTCTCTCTTTGAACTTCTACATGTTCTTTTGCTTCAAGAGCTCCATGGAGGCCATCAGAATAACGTCTTCCTGGCATGAGACGTCCTGTGAATTCATCAACAATGATTACTTCTCCGTTACGCACCACGTAGTCTACATCTTTTTTGAAGAGAAGATGGGCACGCAAAGCGCTTTTTATGTGATGTAGGTAGTCCGCATTTTCTGGGGCGTAAAGATTATCAAGCCCAAGACGTTGTTCCATTCTGTTAATCCCATCTTCTGTGAGAGAGATGGTTCTGTTTTTTTCGTCAAGAGTGTAGTCTATGTCTTTTTGAATGCCAGGGATTTCGCGATCTATTTTCTTGTAGAGAGTTAAATTTGAATCTGCTGCTCCCGAAATAATAAGAGGAGTCCTTGCTTCATCAATAAGGATGGAGTCCACTTCATCTACAATTGCAAAATTATGCCCTTTTTGTACTATGTGACGCGGGTCAGTTTTCATATTATCGCGCAAGTAGTCGAATCCGAATTCGTTATTAGTACCGTAGGTAATATCAGCGGCGTAAGCTTCTTGTCTTTCAGGATCACTCAGGCCGTGAACAATTGCGCCCACAGAAAGCCCTAGAAAGTTGTGAAGTTTGCCCATCCACTCAGCGTCACGTTTAGCAAGGTAATCATTCACTGTGACGACGTGAGCCCCTTTTCCTGTGAGACCATGAAGGTATGATGGAAGAGTTGCTGTGAGAGTTTTTCCTTCGCCTGTTTTCATTTCAGTGATTTTACCTTGGTTGAGAACAATTCCACCAAGAAGTTGAACGTCATAGTGACGTTGTCCTAGGATTCTTTTTGAGGCTTCTCGGCAATTAGCAAAGGCTTCAGGAAGGATGGAGTCTAAAGACTCACCTTTTTCATAGCGAGCTCTAAATTCTTTTGTTTTTTCTTTTAGTTCTTCATTGGAGAGTTTTTCAAAGCTAGGCTCTAGGTCGTTAATTTGTTTAACAAGAGGCATTATCTTCTTGATGAGCTTGTCATTGCGAGTACCAAATATTTTTGCAAGAAATTTCATATGCTGATCCAGGGTTTTAAGTTAGAAACAATTCTTTAAGCCGTGTTGTAGGCTCAGGTCTTAGGGCGTTTTAATAGAGCTAGAGACCTTATCAAATAAGGGCTTTATATGCAAGGATGAGCTGACTATTTTGGGTGCCTAAAGTATGCTTTTTTTGAAGCTTTTTCAGCTGAAACAGCTTGATTTTGAACTAGCCATAGAAAATAATATATGCTATGGTTGCCGTTCCTCCTTTTTGCGATTTAAACACCGAGAGTGTAAATAACCGTAAGATGGCTTTATTTCTCTACTTTCTGGGAAAATATTTTGCTGAAGTCTCGAAAGCTGTAGAAACTGTCTTGCATCGAAATGCTCTCTTACTCCCAAGCTTATTTGCTTTTATTTCCTATGTTTTGAGGAAAGGTTTTTGTTTTTTAATTTGCTGGAAGATAACTTTTATGTGTTTTCTTAGCGGTTTATATAAAAAACAAAGTAAAATAAGAGTGTCTAGATCTTGCTTGCATCTATTCATGGCAATCGAGCTTGGCGGATTTGAAAAACCTTTTATTAATAAATAGTTAGGAAAAACTAATGACTTATAAACCAAAAGAGGAAGAGCGCCCTTCCCTAACGAAGAAGACGCCTCTTCGTATTATTCCACTTGGCGGTTGCGAAGAGTTCGGTATCAATATCATGTGTTATCAGATGAATGGTAAGTTCATCGTGGTGGATGCAGGGTCAGTGTTTCCAGACTCAAGTATGCTTGGTGTTTCGAGCATAATCCCTCATGTGAAAAAAAGCTTTAAAGAGCTCGGAAAACTTAAGGCTTACATTATTACTCATGGTCATGAGGATCACATTGGAGCACTTCCTTTTATTTATAGAGTGTCTCCAGCTCCGATTTATGCAACTCCTTGGACAGCAGAGCTCTTAAAGAAAAAATTCATCAAGTATGGTGTTCCAATAAAAGACATCAACGTAGTTCAAGTGGAAGACAAAGTTTCATGTCAACCTTTTACGGTTGAGTATGTTCACATGAATCACTCGATTCCAGATGCTTCTTCTGTTTTTATCAGAACATCAGCTGGGAACGCATTCCATTCTGGTGACTTTAAAATTGATAGACACCCAGATAACCCACTCAAGATTAATACAAAGCAAATTAATCAAATTAGTCAAGTTGGTGTGGATGTTCTTTTAACAGACTCTACAAATGCTTACAAAGAAGGTTTCACCCCGAGTGAGTATGATATCATTAAACCTCTTGAAAAAATTATTAGCTCAGCTCCTGGGCGTGTTTTATTGGCTACGTTTTCAAGTAATTTTGCCCGACTCAAAACAATATTTGATCTTTGCAAAGCACTGGACAAAAAACTTGTTGTGAATGGACGTAGTCTTCAAGACTGTCTTGAAATCGGTCAAAGACTTGGTCGTATTGATGAGATTGAGAAAATTCTTGTCCGCGTGGAACAGATTAGAAATTATCCACACAATAAATTAGTTCTTCTTGTGAGTGGAACTCAAGGGGAAGAACGAGCTAGTTTGACAAGAATAGCAACAAAAGAACACAAGCAAGTAAAAATTTGTGACACAGATATAGTTCTCTTTTCAGCTCGTGCAATTCCTGGTAACGAAAAGAAAATTCTTCATGTGGTTGAGCTTCTTAAGAAGCAAGGTGCTGACGTGATTCAAGCAGATGCAAAAAGACAAATTCATGTGAGTGGTCACGCTCATAGTGAAGACATTAAGTATCTTACAAAAAGGCTGAAACCACGTTTATATGTCCCTGTTCACGGGTCTCTTAGTTTTTTGAATAGAAACAAAGAGCTTGTGGAAAAAACTTTTAAAGATATGCACACACTTCAACTTGATAATGGTGAAGTGCTTGAGATAAAAAATGGCGAATACAGAAAAGCTCATCAACGTTTTGACGTTGAACGTCTTTATGTTGACCAGGATTCTAATATTCCAATGAAGCCTCACACACTTAGAGATCGTCTTGAGAGTGGTGAGCATGGCTACGGTTGTGTGAGTGGAGTGGTTTCTCATTCTTCTAAAAAGTGGATTAAAGGCCCAGATATCGAATTTTTTGGTGTTGATGAAAAACCAGTTATGTTGCGCTATGGTGCAAAGCTTTCACTTCAGTTAAAAGATGAACTGAAAGATCAAAACGACTACACCGAAGAGCAGTATAAAGAGTATTGTCAAAGTTTTGTGCGTAAATCTATTTTTAAAAAATATAAAAAACGAACAAAAATTCTTTCTCGTATTTATGTGGTTTAGTAGATAGTGGTTTAACTATAATTATAAACTGATGTTACGCACTTTGTTTTTTTAGTATAGTTATTTCATGAAAAAACAAGATTTAGAACTTTATACAGATTATTTACTAAGTAGTTTCACTTCTGTAACCGCAACAGGCTTGTCTCGCATGACAAATGGTGCAGTGAGCCATGA
>CANFEH010000087.1 GCA_947445855.1 Zetaproteobacteria bacterium | reverse complement strand
CTGCCTGTCATCTCTCTTAGAACACAGCCTGAGAAGTCTTTATCCGACCAATAACCTGCTGTTTTATCCTCTAGAATAGAATTCATATTCTGACCATAGCAGTAAGCCTCACTACTAACAGGCATAAGCTCATTGACAAAAAAGTTAGAAAACAAATTATCTAGAAAATTTTTTATAGGACTATTCTTATCTTCTGAAGTCAAACCAAAAGCACCATCACTTGCTGAGTAGATCATACCTGCAAGAGCTCCTGCCATAGCTCCAAACTTAATACCTGTTCCAATTGCTTGACCTACATTTATTTTAGTTTTAGCTTTGATATCAAATTTAATTTCTTTATTTTTTACATTATCATTAATCTTAGCTTCTAGTTCGTTAAAACGATCTGATTTAATATCGTACTTTCCCCCTCCTAAATCTACCCTCTGATCAGCAGAAATTTCTTGTCTTAGCTTTCCATCTTCACCAAAGTCAAAACCTGCCTCTTTATAATCAAATTTAAATTTTTCAGCTAAGTTTTCATCCACATTTAGAACAGCATAATATTTACCATCAGATCCTTTTACAAGAGTTGGCTTGAAAAAATCTTTTGAATTAAAAACAGCACTTAGCTTAATTCTTTCTCCAAATAAACCATCTTTTTTTATTTTCTTAAAACCACTCGTTTCTTTATTTTCTAAGGAGTATTTACCATCAGTTTTTGATCCAAAAAAACTTTTGTATTGTTCGTCTCCCACAAGTTTTTTCAAATTCTCTAATTCATTTCCTATATCTATGCCAGAAGTAAGCTTTTTAAACTCAGCTTTTGAAAGAGTCGCTCGAGATCTTAGATCTTTTACAAGACTAACGACTGTGTGGAGACCAAGAACCCCAAAAACAGCTGCACACAACACAAAAACAGCCATTTTTTGTTCTTTTGACATACCTTCTTCCAGAGCATTGCTGTCTTCTAAGTTTCCTGCTAACTCAGAATCAAACTCGGGAGGATTATCGACTTCTTCATTGCTATAAATATCAGTAGTTGCATTCGCATCTGAAATCTCTTCTTCTACAGCATAGTCTGAAAACTCAAGAGGAGAACCCTCCTCCGAAGAAAAGTCAGCTCCATAGTCAGAATCCAAGGAATCTGAGTTACTAAAGAAATCAGAGAAAGCAGTGAGTGACGAACCTGCATCTGTAGCATTATCTGAGGATAAATCCCTAATAGCACTAGCTTCAGTACAAGCAGCTTGAGAAAGGGCCTCTTCTTCTTCTACTAAAGAAAAATTATTTGATGTGCTTGTTGTGTTTTTTTCTACGGCATTCAAAGCAAGGAGTAAACTCAAATTATCAAAATGCCCTTCCCCACAAAGAAGATCAACGAACTCTAAGGGTTTATTCGCTAAGGCCTCTAGAATCACACAAGAACTAGCTTCTCCATCAGATTTTTCTACACTATTACTGCAAAGCTTTTTGTTAGTAAACCAAGCCTGAGCTGCTTTAGCACCTAATTGACCGACAAGGGCTGCGCACTGAGCTTCTTTTTTTCTTTTTAGAGACGCTAAGACTTCTAATCTTTTTTGTGCAAGAAGAGACTCTGTGTCTTGAGCTAGAGTTTCGACGTAAGCTTTATTGTCACTCTGAACAACAGAGCCACAGATTTCTGTTTTTTTAACCTGAGATCCCCCTAGAGCAGAGTTTTTCTCTTTATCATAATTATAAGCACAGTACTTGACACTCAAAGAAATTTCTTTAGAAAGACCGTAAGTAGGAACACTGTCTACAGCTTTTGTTACTTTGAGCCAGTATTTTTGTTCTTTTTTCGCTTCTTCTGTTAAAACCTTACAAGAAGTGTACTGAGTGCAACTTGTATAATCCCCTTCGCATAAACTTGAGTAACACTGACACTTACTAGTTTCATCACACAGTTGAATCCGGTAAAATTCTTCGTTTGCTTTATCAAGAGGGTTAATAGCGTAGGTGATCATTTCATAATAAGAACCACTAGCATCACTTTCTGAATCTGTTAAAGAAAAGCCACTAGGGTTATCACCAAAAGTTAAGGTTGCTGTAGATGCAGACCCTCCAAGAAGAGCAAGACTATCCACATTAGAGTGCTCGAGATTCGCATTTTCAAGAGAACTCGTTAAATCAGATAAACAAGAAGAGCTTTCTTCTACGACGTTATTTGTTCTTGTAGCAGAGGAGGTCTTTGGATTACAAGAAGGAAAGGCTATCAAAAAACACAAAAACAAACTGAGCTGACGTGTGATTTCTTTTTTTCGCATACAGAACCTTTGTTAAAATATTTTTAATTACTCTCTTTTTTTAAGTCCTAAAATTCCTTGACGTTCTAGCTCTAACAAAAGATTCTCATGAGACATAGACCCGTGGACATCCATTTTATTTAAAAGAAAACTAAGTTTGTTAGCGCGGAATGTATCACGACTAATTGTTAAGAGAATTTTTACTATATCTTCAAAAGAACCAGCTAACGAATTATAAATACGCTTAAAATCTGAATCACTTCGACTTGAACACATTAAAGAAGCTACTCTTTCATAGGACACAGAACCAAGAGTGATCACATAGTCTGGTTTTATTTTCTTCTTTTCAAAAGACTCCTGAAAAAGACCACAAAGATAAAGGCTAACATCCCCTAATAGTTTATAGAGAAGAATTTGCCTATCTGGAGTAGACTCAAGAGCTTGTTTTAAAATTAAAGCAAATGGGGTATTAAAAAAATCAATCCCTTCAGGCACATGAAAATAATTTGTTGGCTCAATAAACTGACAAAGAAGGTTTACTAAATAAAACTCCGTATCCTTATCGAGAGTAACAGAATTGAGTTCAGAAGAAGTTTTGATTTTCTCTAGGAAAAATTCATGTGGACTGGTAGTAAGCTCCACTTTTTGATTAATCAATTTTCTCTCCTTTGTAGAATCCCCTAAGAAGATTTCGCTGTATCTTCTCGATAGAAAAAATCTCCTAATTAAATTAGACTTTCTTTAGACAAAAAAGTAAAGTACACTCACGCCTTATTTCTTTTCCTAAGTTCTTAAAAAAATCTAAAAAAATCCTTATTTTTGATTAGTTATAAAGGTTTCCTCACCTATGACAGAAAAAGAAGAAAGCATAAAAGAAGATAGTTATTCTCCCAAAAAATCTTCTCACCTCACACTAGAGGATATAGTTTCTCTTGCTAATAAAATAGGGCTTGAGTACGTAAAAAGTAAAAAAGATGCCGAATATTACGAACTCATGAAGGCTTCAAAAAGAGCTGAGTTCATGGAAAAATATGATGATGGTACAAAATCCGAAGCAAAAATAAGACGTTTAGCGGAGATCGACCCGGGCTATATCGAGTTTCTAGAAAAACTATCCGCAGCTAAGTTTGAAAGTGAACGACTAAAAATACGCTACGAATCTTATAAAAACTTATTTGAAGCACGTCGCAGTATGCTGAGTTACCAAAAAGCTGAGATGACTCTACTTTAAAAAAATTTCTACCTAAGCGCTTCTATTCTCCTCTTGGCTTCTAGGGCTAAGCCAAAAAATTTCTCATTTGAATGAGCTTTTTTATAAAATTTTTCGTAAAAGATTTTTGCTTTTCTCTTATCTTCTAATTCATAAATTTTTGCTAAATAATAGTAAGCATCTGTAAATTTTTCAGAAACTCTAATAGACCTTTTTAAATATTCTTTTGCTTTTTCTTTTTCCTCCATAAAATAATAGACTCGACCAAGCCCAAAAAGAGAACCCCCTAAGAGGGGTTCAAGAAACAAAGATTTTTCATAATAATTCTTTGCCTTCTTAAGCTGTAAAAAACCTGTGTAAATATCCCCCTTGAAACTGTAAAGCTGAGCTTTTAATTCTGTTTTTTTGACACGAGAGAGAGCATAGTGAGAAGCTGAGAGTGCATCTTTAAAATTTTTTAACTGCAAAAAAAAACGAATTCGAATTATTGCAGTATCAGAATCAAAAGGACTTCTTCTATAAACTTTTTCTATTAAACTATAACCTTCTTCAAATTCTTTTTCTGCGTAAAGAGCCCAGCTTAAACCTTTGAGAATCTGAATATTCGCAGGTCTTTTTTCTAATGCTTTTTTGTAACGCTCTACAGCAAGACTAGATTTTCCTAAAGCTCTATAGCTTTCTCCTAAGAAAAAATCACAAAGAGAACATTCGGGTGAAATCTCTTGCATTCTTTGCACATAATGAATGGCGTCATAATAGCGACCTAAAGAAATAAAAATCCCAGTAGCCCCTTCAAGGGCTTTTTCATCTTTTGGATTATCAGCTAAAACTTTTTCGTACTCAAGAAGCGCTTTATCATACTCTTTTTTTTTGAAATTTTCTCTTGCTTCTTTCATTTTAGCTGCTTTCTCAAAGCTTTTTTCGAGAGAATGACAGGCAGTAAAACTTAACATAATAAAAATAAAACAAGCTCTCACTGTGAGTCTTCTCATTTAAAATCTTTCTTTATGATTGAAAAAGTTTGTACTTTTTTATAAATTAATAACTCTTTTTTTGTGCGGATCAAAAAAATTTTTCCCTCTAAAGGAATTTTTAAATTATGAATGTAAAAGCTCTCTTACAGAATTTTAATACATTTTCTTCTGATATTAAACTTTCACATAGCTTATTTTCTTTTCCTTTTGTTGGCGCCAGTATTATTATAGCAGGATATTCTCTTAACTTTTCAACTCTCCTGCTTATTCTTCTTTCTCTCACCACTGCTAGAAGTTTTGCCATGGGGATGAATCGCTACTTAGATCAAGAAATGGACCGCAAAAACCCAAGAACAAAAGGAAGAGCTCTGCCATCAAAAAAAATATCAAGCCACTCGCTTCTCTTATGGACCTTAACTTCTGGATTTTTATTTATTTTATTTTCTACCTTTTATAATAAACTGACTTTCTACTCGAGTGTACCTCTACTTATCATCCTAGGTCTTTACCCACTAACAAAAAAATGGACTTGGCTTTGTCATATTTATCTAGGTTTTTGTCTTTCTCTATCTCCTATTGCTGCCTCCATTGCTATAGATGGCTCAGTGCCTCTTTCTAGTTATCTTATTGCAGGTGCTATCCTTTTTTGGGTAGCTGGCTTTGATATTATTTACGCAACCCAAGACTACCATTTCGATAAAAAAGAAAAGATCAACTCGATACCAAGTTTTTTTGGAATAAAAAAGGCTCTAAAAATCAGTCAAATTTTTTTCATACTTATGATAACACTTCTTCTTCTGCTTGGATTTTTGACAAGCAAAGGGACTTTTTATTACTTAGGACTTCTTGTTGTTTCTTCTGTTCTTTTTTATGAACATTATAGTCTCTCTGTAAAGGAAGAATACAACGAGGTTCATATTGAACCGATTTTTTTCACAGCAAATGCATGGATTAGTGTTCTCTATTTTGTTTTCGTGAGCTTCGATCATTTTTTATAAAAAAAAGCATGGTCCTATTTTTTATAAGAACCATGCTTTTTACCCGCTCTCGAGTCATTGTTAAGAAACTCTTTTGAAACTCCTATGTAGATAAACATCCACTGATTTTAATGCATTTTTTGTGCCACATATTTCTTTGTTCAAAAAATAACCCGTATCCCTTATTTCTCAAGAATTCTAAAAAAAGCAACTTAAACCGAGCAAAAAAATTGGAAAAATTTCAGTCAAAAATATTCAAAAAATTTGCATTTTTGGCAAAAAATTTTTCATTAATCTCTGTAATTTAATACATTTTTTTACCATCAATTCTTTCCCTATCTTTTAAAAGATTCTTTCCAACAAGAGAAAATTTACATATTCTTGTCTCACAGAATCTTATCCAAAACATATTTTATTACTGTGGTTGCAAGGAGTCCTCTATGGCAAAAGATTTTTTTGAAATCAAAGGTCTCATTACAGAAGAAGGAAAAACAAAAGTTCTCACACGAGAGGCATGTGAGTTTCTTCACTACTTACACACAACCTTTAATGAGAATCGATTAGGACTACTCAATTTAAGAAAACAAAAACAAGAAAATTTTGACCGGGGTGAAAAACCAGCCTCTCCAAAAGAAACAGCTTTTTTAAGAGGAGGCTTATGGTGTGCAAAAAACCCTCCACAGGATCTAATGGATAGGCGTGTTGAGATCACAGGGCCCACAGACCGGAAAATGATGATCAATGCCCTCAACTCTCAAGCTAAGGTGTTCATGGCTGATCTCGAAGATTCTCTCTCACCTAGTTGGTCTAACATCATTGAAGGTCATCTCAATCTCCAAAGAGCTATCGCAAGAAATATTGATTTTGAAACCACTAACGGAAAAACTTATAAATTAGAAGATAAAATAGCTACTCTTGTGGTGCGCCCACGGGGATGGCACCTCAGCGAAGAACATTTTTTCATCGAAGGTGAAGCTATTTCAGCCTCTATTTTTGATTTTGGTCTTTATCTTTTTCATAACATAAAAAAACTTCTAGAAAATAAAAGTGGTCCTTATTTTTACCTTCCTAAAATAGAAACCTACTTAGAAGCTAGACTGTGGAATAATATATTCACAGCTTCTGAAAATTATTTAAGACTTCCCTCAGGCACCATCAGAGTGACAGTACTGATCGAAACACTCCAAGGTGCGCTCTCTATGGAAGAAATTGTTTATGAACTAAGAGACCATATCTGTGGACTCAACGCAGGAAGATGGGACTATATTTTTAGTTTCATTAAAAACTTTGCTCATAATAGAGAGCTCAATTTTCCAGACCGAAGTCAAATCACTATGACAGTTCCATTTATGCGTGCTTACGCAAAAAAACTAGTTGAAGTGTGTCACAAACACAATATCCATGCGATTGGTGGTATGAGTGCTTTTATTCCAAATCGAAAAAATTCTGACTTGAATAAAAAAGCTATCGATGCGGTCAAAGCTGACAAAGAAAGAGAAGCGCATGATGGTTTCGATGGAACCTGGGTTGCTCACCCAGATCTTGTGGCTGTAGCTAAAGATGTTTTTGACAGGTTTCTCACAACCAATCCACATCAAAAAAGTAAAATTCCTAATCACAAGATCACAGACAGTGATCTTCTTAATCCAAAAATAGAGAATGCTTCTATCACAGAAGAAGGTTTGCGCAATAATATTTCTGTAAGTCTTGAATATATAGAAAATTGGCTTTCAGGTCTCGGAGCTGTTGCTATCAATAATTTAATGGAAGATGCAGCTACTACTGAAATTTCAAGGGCTCAAATCTGGCAATGGATCAGAAACCGTGCAAAATTTTCGTCTGGAAAAGAGATTTCTCAAGCAACTTACCAGGAATTCAAAAAATCAGAAATGGAAAAACTAAAAACACTCACAAAAAAATCTTATGCTCAGTCTGAAAAAATACTTGATCAAATTGTCCTTGGTGAAGACTTCGTAGAGTTCTTCACACTTCCTGCTTACAAAAAAATTTCTGAGGCCCAAATAAATAACTGATGTTACGCACTTTGTTTTTTTAGTATAGTTATTTCATGAAAAAACAAGATTTAGAACTTTATACAGATTATTTACTAAGTAGTTTCACTTCTGTAACCGCAACAGGCTTGTCT
>CANFEH010000086.1 GCA_947445855.1 Zetaproteobacteria bacterium | reverse complement strand
TTTATCTTGGGATCTCGCTCAACTCTAAAGCATCCCAAAAAATCGTGTGAACAGATGACGGCAATAAAATTTTTCTTCGAGTGCAACATTCTGGGATAGTCGCATTTTTTGTCCTAAAAAACCTCAATTATTTTACATAATTGGTATTAACCTTTTAATTTGAGAGGGTCTTAGGGCAAAGCATAGCATATGCATAGCATAGATAGGGCTAAAAATGAATAAAAAACTTAAACATGAGACCACAGCTTTAAGATGAGGGAGTGGTTTGCTCAAAGCATGACACAGGTTTTTTTGTCATCCTGACGGAGGATCATTCTTACTAGACAACTATCTTGACACCATGATGATCAATGAGTTAAATAGCTTCTCAAATTTCATATCCATTTAAAAAACAGGAGTTATTATGATTTTAAAGAAAGTAAGTTTTTATATTTTAAGTTTCGTAGGATTATTTCTTGCAAGTAATTGCTACGCAGCAGATGAAGTAAAAATAGGAGAGGAGCTACATGTCAATGAACTTCTAGTAGCTTTACAAACCGCTCCAGTTAATGAGCTTCCTGGGCTTCCTTTCGAAAATGCTCTTAGGTATGTTATTAAAGTGGTTGAATCAGGTTCACTTCTTGTTATTTTTAATAAGCATGCAAATTCTAGATGGTTTTTTAACGGTGCCTTGCCTGAAAACCTAGATGAGATTAGAGTTGTTGCTTTTCATGCTAGTACAGTACCTGGTATCGTGGATGATGGGGAATGGAATTGGTATATACAAAAGGACCTTGGAGCAGAGGTTGAAATTGATGATCACGATTTAATTCACAATATTTTGATGCCTTATGTAAACGATGCTCTTCAACATAAAAATAAAGAGAATGTCCATCATCTTAGAAGTTAATCCCTATCAATAGCCTTTGAATGAGATTTGAGAAAATAGAGGAAAAATAGACGACAGAATCCTGACTTTCGCTTAACAGTTTCTAGAAAAAATATTTTTTTAAGGGGTATTTTTTCTTCAAGATTTTTCTTGTTCCTGTTCTTTCCAAGATATCCTGCTCAGCTCATTTCCAGGACTTATTACTTTTACTAGGAAGGGGTTCTGAGATTTTTCGCACACTCCATCAAAATCTTAGCCTGTTCTTCTGTGGCCTCAGCAAGAAAGTAAAAAAACGGATTTTTTTCTGGAGAGCCCAATCTTTTGTGATCATAAAATTCTTTATGAGTAGTAACAACTCTCAATCCCCGACTATTCTCTTTAAAAGTCTGACTATAATAAGGTCCTATTTTTTCTAGTTTAAATGTTTTAAGATGTCTTTCTTTTACTTGCCAAGGAGAGCCAAGTTCCAAAATCGTTGCAACAACAGTTTTTTCAAGACCTTTTCTTTCAGTCGTTACGCCCAAGACAAAAGAAAGAGTGGAACTTATGCCGCAATAAGCAACAAGGGGCCTAAGATTCCTTCCTGAATATAAACTCTGCTCTGCAAGTAAATTTGCCCGAGAAGACCCTTTAGGTATTTGACTACGAAACTGTTTCACAATCTCTTGCACTTGCTTCACTAACTCTGGATCAAGATCACTTCCAAGAGGGGGACAAGACTCTCCTTCAAAAGAGATATTAAGCTGCAGTAGATTTCTAGCACAAAAAGGTTCAATTTTAAATGGTGTAATAACTAACTGAAGATCTCTCTCAGGAGCAGTCTTCCCACCATCAGCTTCTGCAGCGACAAGCAAAGAAGAAAACAAAACAAAAAAAGTAACATAAAAAAATTGAATAAGTTTCATACAATAAATCTTTCTTAAAAAAAGGTTAGGCCTCTTGTTTCCCAGCAGCAGGAGTGCTTTTAGCAGTTTTTCCTGCAATATAACTTTTTTGAATCTTAAGAACAGCAGTTCCTGTGTCTAAAGAAATAAATTCATCTGTTATAGCTTTTACGCGACCAATGATTCCACCAGAAGTCATGACCTCATCTCCTGGTTTAAGTGCTGTCATTAATTTTTCGTGATTCTTTGCTTTTTTTGCTTGCGGACGAATAATGATAAAGTACATCACTGCAAAAATAAGAAGAAACGGGATCATGTTTTCAAGAAAGTTTGGTTGTTTTGGAGCTACTTCGCCTGCAGCGTGAAGTGTTGATGTAAAAAGAGACATAGAGAAAAAACTCCTAATAAAATATTTATTTTTTACTTAAAAATAACAAGAAAATGCTTTACAGTACTACAAAAATTCGCAGCTCTCCGCAAGATAATTCGCTGAACGCCCAAGAAAGCCTTCGCATTTAAGAAAGCCTCCTTCAAATGACTCTAGACCTAAGTACACTGAACCCTGAGCAAAAAAATGCTGTGCAGACTCTGAGTGGCTCTCTTATGATTCTAGCGGGTGCTGGGACAGGCAAAACAAGAGTCATCACTTTCCGCATTGCAAATCTAATTCTCCACGGTACACCACCGCGCAAAATAGCTGCCATGACATTTACAAACAAAGCAGCCAATGAAATGAAAGAACGGCTTAGACAGATTGTTCCTAAAGAAACTTCTGAAAAAGTTTTTATGGGAACCTTTCACCGTTTTTGTTTAACGATTCTAAGACAGTGGCACGAGTGCATTGAAAGACCAGCAAACTTTACACTGCTTGGCACATCAGACCAACTCTATCTCATTAAACAAGCTCTCGAGGAAGCTCACTTAGATGGGCTTAATCAAGCAGAAGATGTCCTCTACGAAATTAGTAAGTGTAAAAATGCTCTCATCACTCCGAGTAAAGTCGTCTCAGAAGAAGCTGCAAAAATTTTAAAAATAAAAGACTTAGGCGGTCTGCGTCTTGTGTATGAAAATTACGAAAGACTTTTAAAAGTAAATAAAGCTCTAGATTTTGATGACTGCATTTTAAAAACTTATTTTCTTTTAAAAAACTATGAGAATGTGAAAGAAAAAATAAGAACAAACTACACTCACTTTCTTGTGGACGAGTTTCAAGACACAAACCATTCACAATTTTCTCTTCTACAAGAACTTGTTGGGCCAAAAGGAAATATATGTGTCGTAGGAGATGATGATCAGTCTATCTATTCTTGGCGTGGAGCTGTTTATGAAACATTTATGAATTTTGAAAAGTTTTTTGAACACTGTCATGTGGTGAAACTTGAACAAAACTATAGATGCCCAAACGTAGTTTTAGCAGCAGCAAATGCTCTCATTAAAAACAACACATTAAGAAATGATAAATCTCTTTGGAGTAAGAACCCTCACCACAACGAGATTATTTTTAAAACTCTTAAGTCTCATGCAGATGAAGCTCGGTGGATAGCTGAGCGTTGCCTTGGATTTTTAGGACGAGACTATAAGCTAAGTGATATTGCCATTCTTTATCGCACAAACTCTCAGTCTAAATTTTTAGAAATGGGCCTCAGAGAATGTGGACTCTTTTACAAAACTTATGGTGGACAAAGTTTTTTCTCTAAAAAAGAAACAAAAGATTTTATCTCTTACCTAGAACTTATCGCTAATTTTGATAATCACATTGCTTTTTGGAGAGTTGTCAACACCCCACCTAGAGGTGTTGGTATCAAAGCAAAAGAAGCGATTTTTGAAGATGCTGAAAACCTGGGGATTTCTCCATTTAGGTTTTTGCAAAAAAACCAAGACCCTTTTGCCGCAAAACTTCAAACGGAACTAGATCGTTTTGTGGATGATATAGAAACATTCCATAACAAAATTCCAGTAGACGCAAGTGATCTTGAAGAATTTTTTAGCTCTATCATTGGATCTTTTTCCCTTGTGACCCATACTGCAAGAACAACAAAAGACGATGAAGCTAGAGAAAAAAAAATGGAAACTTATAAAGACCTTCCATGTCTTTTTGCAGCTATTGCTAGACAAGCTTTTAAAGACAAAACTTTTTCTCTTAGAGACTTCCTGGAACTTGTAACCTTAGACCCAAGTGGCTATGAGGCGAAAGAAGAAACAACGAATCACATCAGCCTTATGACCATCCACGCAGCTAAAGGACTAGAGTTTCCAATTGTTTTTCTAGCTGGTTGTGAAGAAGGTCTCCTTCCTCATAAAAATAGTCTTCTTTCAAACAAAGGTCTTGAAGAAGAGAGACGACTCCTCTACGTGGCTATCACAAGAGCCAAAGAGCATCTGCTTCTTAGCGCTTCTCAGGGCAGAAAAAAAGGAAACTACATTGAAAGCAACCCTGTGAGTCGCTTTATCAAAGAACTTCCTCTTTCTTTTGAAGAAAGAAAAATTCAAGCTGAAGAGAAAGAAGAAATAAAAAAGAAAACCCTAGGACGTTTAAAATCTCTTAGGGAATCTTTGTTGGAAGATAATAATTGATATAAAAAATCTATACAAAGGAACTTTTATGACACATCAAAAAACACTGATTCTGCTTGGAGGCTCTGGTTTTATTGGGCAAGCCCTTAGCAAATATTTTAAAAAACTTTCTTGGGAAGTGAAAATCTTTACACGAAAAAAGAAGTCAAAAAACAGTCTTTATCAAGACAAAGAAATTGAGTGGAACGGAAAAGAAATAAATCCACGCGATTTAGAAAACTCTGATGTCATCATAAATCTTGCAGGCCAAGGCATTGCTGACAAAGCTTGGACCAAAGGTTATAAACAGAAAATTCTAGAGTCTAGAGTCTATTCCACAAGAGCCCTTGCAAAAGCTTTGTCTCAAGTGACAAACAAACCAAGTGTTGTCATCCAGTCCTCTGCTGTTGGTTATTACGGGTTAGAGAATTGTTCTGAAATTTGCACAGAGAGCTCTCTTCCTGGCAAAGATTTTCTGGCCCATGTGTGTGAGCAATGGGAAAAAGAAGCCACCCCTATAAAAGAAGAGACCCGTCTTGTAATCACTCGTTTTGGTGTTGTTATGGGAGCAGGAGGAGGAGCTTTCAAACAACTAAAAAAAATCTACCAATGTGGATTAGGAAGCACTCTTGGACGAGGAGATCAGTGGATGAATTGGATTCATTTGCAAGACTTAATAGGATTCATAGAAACTGCTATTCAAAATAAAAGTTGTTCTGGTGTTTACAATTTGGTTTCGCCTCTTAACATTACAAACAAAGAGTTTCACAAATTACTTGCAAAAAAAACCATCAGTTTTGAGTGGATGAAAACTCCAGCCTTCTTGCTAAAACTTTTGCTTGGAAAAAGAAGTGATATTCTTTTAAAAGGACCTAGAGTAGGATCAGAAAAAACAGAAAAAATATACACATTTAACTACCCTTCTTTTGAAGATGCTTTAAAGGACATTCTTTGAATTTCCTCCCGTCATCTTGAGCGAAAGTGAAAGATCTCCATTCTGTGTTTTTGGGAGATCTTTCGCTTCGCTCAAGATGGCTAAAGACTTATTCAAAGCCCAGGGAAGTTTAATTTTTAATTCCCATAAAACTTTTAGAGCTTTCAAGTCGAGGCTTGTCATAAGAGCATCCTGCAATTTTTTGGCTTCTACCCAAATCCCTTTTTCTTTTTTTATCATTTCTTCAGACCCTAAAACCACATGAACTTTAATGTTATGCTTTGTGATTGTGTGCTTGTAGACGCCGCAAATTTCTTTTTTAAGAGGTTTTTTTTCTAAATCTCTTAGAAGAAAAAATCCTGGTCTATTTTTCAAAAATGGAGTGGCTCCTTCTCTTTTTGACAGAAAAAATTTGTTTTTCTTTTGGATGACAAAAAGGTAAAGATCCACATCAACTTTTTCTTCTCTTTTAAGAACATTTGGAAGAGAGTTTTGAGTATTTTTTTTAAATGAAATACAAGAAAAACTCACAGGACAACTCTTACAACTTGGGTTGTTTTTGCTACAATGCGTCTGACCAAGCTCCATAATAGCTTGGTTGTAGTCTCCAGGATTTTTTTTGCAAATCAAAGACTCGCTGATCTCTTGAAGAGATTTTTTCATAGGAGCAGAATTAATAGGTTCATAGATTTCAAAAAGTCTTGAAAAAACCCTTTCCACATTACCATCAACCACAGCTTTGACTTCGTTAAAAGCAATACTACTAATGGCACTTGCTGTGTAGTCTCCAACCCCTGGAAGTTTTTTCCATTCTAAAAAAGTTTGGGGCCACTCAAAAAAATCTTTTTTTGCACAAAGATCTTTTGCAGCTCTGTGAAGCCTGTCAAAACGACTATAATACCCAAGACCTTTTACTGCAGTTCTTAAAGATTCTTCTTTTGCTTTTGCTAAATCAAACACTGTTGGGAATTTTTTTATAAACTCTACATAAAGAGGAGTCACAGCTTTGATCACTGTTTGCTGTAACATGATTTCAGAAACCCACACGTGATAAGGGTCTTTGTGTTTTTCCCATAGAAGACGCCACGGGTGACTTGCCTTTTCCTTCTTGTACCAAGCAAGAAGTTTTGTAGAAAAATCTTCAAAAGCACTTCCTTGTGCAAACTTTAAAGACTTTTCTAAATCAAACATCTGCTTTTTTTTGTTTCCCATAGTCATCTCATTTTTTTTGTTTTATTAATTCTTAGAAAAAAGGGCCTTATAACATAGCTTTCAAGAGAGCCTCTAGGGCATCTTTACCGCGCCACAAATCCACTCAGCACAACATATTTCCTTGCAACCTAGAGCTAGGACCTTGAAGATAAAGAAAAAAACGCTGCCACAAGAACGAAATAAAGAAAGCCACAGTGTTTTCAAAGGTAAATGAATGATTTAAATTTCTCATTTTCCTAAAAAAACTCTATACTTAAGCCTTTTAAAATCTGGGAACTCCCCAAAAGAAGTATCAATATTTTTTAACATCATCTTGTACTCAAGGTACCCTGTTCTTTTTTATTTTTGAAGGATTAAAAAAAGTCATGCTCGACATTCTCTCTACAGGCTTTCAAAAAGCAAGTGATAAACTAAGAGGCATTACAGTCCTCACACAAGATAACATTTCTTCTTCTCTTGAAGATATCAGAAAAAGTTTACTCGAAGCAGACGTTGGTTACGACGTAGCAAAAAATTTTCTTTCTCGTGTTCAAGAAAAAGCAATTGGTCATGAAGTCAAAGTCAAAGCAGGAAAAGGTGCAGATAAAATCAAAGTGAGTGCAGGAGATCACTTTGTTGGTATTTGCAAAAAAGAACTCGAAGACTTAATGGGCCCAGATAATAGTGAACTAAAATACTCTTCTGTGCGCCCAACAGTGATTATGATGCTTGGTCTCCAAGGGACTGGTAAGACAACGACATCAGCAAAACTTGCTCGCTACCTCGTACGCAAAAAGAAGAAAAAACCTTTGCTTGTAGCCTGTGATATTTACAGACCTGCTGCTGCTCAGCAGTTAAAAATTCTTGGGCAAAAAACGAATATCCCTGTTTTTCACGTGGAAAATGAAAAGCCACTAGAAATTTGTAAGCAAGCTATCCGCCATGCTTACAATAATGGTCATGATGTTATCATTCTTGATACAGCAGGTCGTCTTGCCATTGACACAGTTCTTATGAACGAGCTCAAAGAAATAAAAGAATTCACAAAACCTGAGAACACTCTTCTTGTTTGTGATGCCATGATGGGCCAAGATGCTGTGACGACAGCTAAAGCTTTTAATGATGAACTAGATCTTTCTGGTTATATCATGACAAAGCTTGATGGTGACACAAGAGGAGGGGCTGCTCTTAGCATCAAAGAAATAACAGGGAAACCAATCAAATTTCTT
>CANFEH010000085.1 GCA_947445855.1 Zetaproteobacteria bacterium | reverse complement strand
TTATCTTGGGATCTCGCTCAACTCTAAGCATCCCAAAAAATCGTGTGAACAGATGACGGCAATAAAATTTTTCTTCGAGTGCAACATTCTGGGATAGTCGCATTTTTTGTCCTAAAAAACCTCAATTATTTTACATAATTGGTATAACCAATTGACAGGCGAAATACCTGGAGAGCTTGGACAATTGACTAAGCTTGAAATTCTTGAGTTACATAATAACCAATTGACAGGACCAACACCTCCGAAACTTAATCGAATAGGATTAAGAGTATCTCGTTAAATTGCCTCTCCCCAGAGCTTTAGCCAAGGTCTTATGTCGGTAAGAGGATCAGCTTCCAAAAAAATCACGAATTTTGTTCAATTAACGGTAGTATTTTTGAACTTCCTAGAGAGTTCTGATCTAAGAAATACCCCCTGTCATATAAGGCCCTTACAAGAAACCTCTTGACTTGAACCCAGGGCCCGCGGCATGCTCCTCCCTCAAGAATATCCTCAAAAAAAAGAAACGAATATGAAACGATTTAAACTTTTATTTCTTACAACAACTCTTATTTTCTCAAGTCTTCTGTTTGCTGCTGACGGTGGTGGTGGAGGTGGTGGTGCATCTAAAGACGATGGTGGTGGTGCTCGTAAGTCTGTTATTGTTCAAGAATATTGTTTTTATGCTACAAATTTCAATACTAGCAATGTAGATCGTGTTCTTGCTGTTGATGTTTCTAGCTGTAATCTTCTTGTTATTAAAGATCCAAATGGAGCTTTTGCATTAGCCCATCTAACACAAGGTCAGTTGATTAAAAACTATGCTGAGCAGGCTCTTCCAGGTGGCCTCAAGATTATGTTAGATTCTTTTAGAGAAAATGGTGGGAGAATTGAAAAAGCCAAATTTTCAATTTATGGTGGAGAGTCTAATCCGTTGATGAAATTGGCTACAAGATCCTTTTTAAAAAGGACTTTGCAGTCGGTTTTAGAAGAAAAATTTAATCGTTCTTTAGAATCTGCAGAGATTGAAGAACCAATTGAATCAGAATTAACAGACGATTCGTCTCAGGGTCGAAGGTTTATGTTTTCTCCTCTTACTTCAGGAAATAAAGTCCTAATTGAAGTAAAATGGGTTCTAGAAAATATGAAGACGGAAGATAAAACTTATTCATCTAATCTAACAACTGATTTTGAGCGTTCTAATTTTTTGAAGTTTACAATGTTTGCTTATAATCAGCTTTCATCTATTTGGCATGAACAAAAAGAAAATTTAATTAGAGAGTATATAAAATATAAGAAATTGTTTATAGAAAATGGAAAAAAGATCAGCTCTGCTTTTACAGAACATTTAATGCTTAAAGAAGTCAGAGAAGACGGCCTATTTAAAAAGAAGACTGCTGCTGCTGATGATGATGATGATGATGATGTGGTTGCGAGTGATTCTGATATAGAATCAAGAGTAAACGAAGTGTTAGTAGGATTAACGCCACAATATGAACCACAGAGAGAAAGGTTTAAAGAAATCCTAATAAGAGATTGTAAAAACTTTGGTCTTTATTGCGTTGAAAAAGCCTCTGAGGATCTTGGAGTGAATATAGGAGCACTCTTATTATCACTTAGCAGTGACGCTAAGAGAAATATTTTATCTAAAGGGGGAATTAATGGTGAATATTTTTTTAAAAAGTACCGGAAAGAAGAATTTATAAAACAGGTTATAGATTCTCAGGAGAAAGTGTTCTCAAATATTTAAGAATACTGCGAATAATAAATTGACAGGACCAACATTTCCTGGAATTAGAGGAAAAATATATCGTTGACATCCTCTCTCCGTTAAAAAAATAACCTTGCTAAACAAGCTTCTTTTTAAGGATTTCACCGACAAGCTTTGCGCTTTCTGATGAGCCTAGTTCTTCTAGAGCAAGCTTCATGAGTTTTCCAAAGTTCTTTTCTTCAGTTCTTGCAAGGAGTGCTAGCACAATCTTTTCTACATCTTCTTGTGAGGCCTCTTTTGGAAGGTACTCACTCACAATAGAGATTTCTTCGAGGAGCTCTTTTTTTTGAAGACCATCAGGATAGTTTTCAAGGCTTTTTTCTAATTTTTTTTTGTAACGAGAAGCCACAGCAAGTAACTCTTTTTCATCCAAGATGGTTTCTTTGCTGACAGCAGTTTGTGCATGTTGAATTTCGCTTAGGAGCATGCGGAGAGTATCTTTTCTTTTTTTTGCCCCTTGTTTCATAGCATCTTTTACATCGTGCTGAATTTTTTCTTTTAGATTCATTTTTCTTTTAAACTCCTTGAGTAGTAACGAGTAATTAATTTATTTCTTGGACAGTAAAAAGGTTGCTCGCTTTACCACTAATGGGAGACAGGCTCAAGGTGATAAAGACAAAGGAATCTCCTGTCTTTAGACGGTCGCTTTTTTTAAGCAACTCTTTCACTGTGGGCAGCACCTTGTCTAACATGGGTTCTCCTTTTAGGACAATAGAGTTTACACCTCGAATAAGAGAAAGATGTGCTTTTGTTCGGTCGTGAAAAGTGAGAGCAATGATAGGAAGGTTGGGTCTGTAGCTTGCAACTTGCTTTGCTGTTGTGCCTTCTTTTGTGAGGCAGACAAGAGCTTTAGCTTTCACTCTTTCTGCTGTCACACAGGCGTAATAAGCAAGGTGGGCAGCGTGGCTTTGCAATTGGATAGGGCTTTTTGTCCAATTTTGTTTTCGTGTGGGACTGTTTTCTACCTCTTCAATCGTCTTTGCAGCAACGTTTAAAGCGCGAAGAGTGTTGTGCCCTCTAGGAATTTCTTTGGAAAGAACAACGGCATCTGTTCCGTCGATAACAGCATTTGCTATATCAGAAACCTCAGCTCTTGTGGGGGTTGGATTTTGCTTCATGGAATAGAGCATATCACTTGAAATCAAAGTAATTTTAGCTAGTTTATTTGCCTCATGAATAAGTGACTTGCAAAGAATTGGCACTGTTGCAGGGTCTAGGCTTAGCGCAAGGGCTCTTCTTGAAATCATAAGTCCATCTACCAGAGGAAGAAGCTCTCCCATGTTTTCATACACTTCTTTTGAATCGACTTTAAGTAGAAGAGATGGTGGAAACTCTGTTTGAGAAGCTAGTTTTTTACGAATGATTGCAAGCTCTCTTGCATTAGAGATGCCTGGAAGGATGACATAATCGAGACCGAGCTCTAAGAAAGGTTTAATATCAATATAAGCTAAATCAAAAAGCGATGGTGGATTTTTGCTTGATGGAACAACAACCTCCATACCATTTGTTATTTCTTTGCCCTGTTGAACGGAGGTCCTGACCTCATCTTTAGAAACAGCTTCAATTTTAAGAATAACATTCCCATTGTTTAAATAAAGGAGTTCTTGTTCTTTGAATAAAAGTTGCCAGCAATCTGTTTTTAGTTGAAGACCACCCTCTCGTCCTTCTGGAACAAGTATCAGTTCTTTTTTGTTTATTAAATTATAAGCTTCTTCTAGACCAACAACACAGGCTTGGTGTTTATGGCTCATGTCTAAGAGTACAGGCTTATAGTTTGTAGAGCTATTTTCAGAGTCACGTTGTTTGTAATCTTTTAAAAAAGTTAAAATGTCTTGGGTCAAATCTTTTTGATAGACAAGACGGAGCGCTTGGTACGGATAGTTTCTTATTTTTTCAGGTGGATAGTCCTTTAAGTTTGTTGCATCAAGAGACCAAACAATTTTTGTGTTTTGCATACTGTTTCCTTTTTAGGTAATCTCTTTTCTCCTCTTAGCCTAGGAGTGATTCTCCCATGTAAACGTCTTTCTTCGTAGAAACAAAAAGAGGGTAAGAAGAGAGAGAGTCGGTAGCTTTTTTATCAAAAACAAGAATAACAGTGGAGCCCATAAGAAAGGTTCCTATCTCTTGACCTTTCTCAATTTTTACAAGAGGCTCTAAAGCTTCAAAAGATTCTTTCTGTCTCGGGGAGTAGTTGTTTGTGATCATGTTTTTGGAAAAAGGAGTTGTGATGCGACCCACGTTGAGGGCTCCCACCATCACAAGATAGACTCTACCACCCCCTTCTCTTTGTATCTCAAAAACAAGTCTTTCATTTTGGACAAAAAGCCCTGGAATATATTTTAAAAACTTTGGGTTCACGGGCCACAGGGTTCCTCTTATGTGACGTATAGAGACAAGATAGCCTGCGACAGGAGAGTGAACCCTGTGATAATTATGAGGAGCTAAATAAAAGGTACTAACCCAAGCAGGTTTGAAGTCAGTAGCTTTTTCATGTTTTCCAAAAAGAAGCTCTTTGATGTTATAGCTAGATCCTTTCACCTGAAGAGCCAAGGACTCATCTTCTTTTATTTTTTCTGTTAGGCTTAAAACTCCATCACAAGGCGAGCAGTAATCATCTGTGCTTAGAGGTCTTGATGATGACTTTAGTTTCCTTGTGAAGACGGCTTCAATATTATGATAGCGAGAGAGCTGGTGTTCTGCTTCTGACATATCAAGACCAAATATTTTTACGAAGCCTTTGTTCAAAAAAGACTGGACAGGTTGAGGGAAGCTTAGACGCACCAAGATTCCTGTTAAGTAACTTATAAGATTTTTTGGAAGAAGAGTGAGCAAAAAAATAGAAAAGCGCATAAAGACTATCCTTTAAAACCAGCGTAGATAGCGCTTTTTCCAAGCGACTCAGAGATTCTTAACAGCTGGTTATATTTCGCTGTTCTGTCTGTTCGGCAAGGAGCGCCTGTTTTTATTTGACCGCACCCACAAGCCACAGCAAGGTCTGCAATAAAACTATCTTCAGTTTCTCCAGAGCGATGAGAAATCATAGCTCCATAACCAGAGCTTCCTGCAAGTTCAAGTGTTTCTAAGGTTTCTGTTAGAGTTCCAATTTGATTTAGTTTAATCAAAATAGAGTTAGCAGCTCCTTCGTCGATTCCTCTTTGGAGTCTTGTTTTGTTGGTCACAAAGAGATCGTCTCCAATAATTTGGACTTTGTGCCCTAGTTCATTTGTTAGTTTTACAAACCCTTCCCAGTCTTCTTCGTGAAGAGGGTCTTCGATGGAAATAATAGGGAAGCGTTCTGTGAGGCTTTCTAAGTAGGAAAGCATTTTGTCGCTTGTGAGTTTTTTGCCTTCAAAAAGATAAGACCCTTTTTCGTAGAAGCTAGAAGCTGCAATATCAAGAGCAAGAGAAATATCTTCCCCAGGTTTTTTTCCTGAGGCTTGAATAGCTTCTAATATAAGTTCAATCGCTGCTTCGTTGCTCTTAAGATTAGGAGCAAAGCCTCCTTCATCTCCAACAGAGGTTGTAAGATTTTTCTTTTGAAGAAGAAGTTTTAGATTGTGGTAGACCTCTGTGCCAATACGTAAAGCTTCTTCAAAACTTGAAGCATTGTGGGGGACTATCATAAACTCTTGAATATCGATGTTATTATTTGCATGAGATCCACCGTTCAAAATGTTCATAAAAGGAACAGGTAAAACACGCGCTTTCAGTCCTCCTAAATAGCGATAAAGATGGAGCCCAGAAGTCATGGCACCTGCTTTTGCGCACGCTAACGACACAGCAAGAATGGCATTGGCTCCGAGTTTGCTTTTGTTGCTTGTTCCATCAAGACGCAGAAGCAGATCATCTATTTCTTCTTGGCAAGAAACATCAACCCCCAAAAGGTGTTCTGCAATTATGTGGTCTATGTTGTGAATAGCGCTTTTAACCCCTTTGCCCCCGAAGGCTTTTTCCTCTTTGTCTCTTAACTCATAAGCTTCAAAAGCACCGGTAGAAGCGCCAGATGGAACAGAGGCTCTTCCTATTGCAAAGTCTTCTGTAAGCACATCAACTTCGACAGTGGGGTTGCCTCGCGAGTCTAAGATTTGCCGAGCAGTAATTTGCCTAATGCGGCTCATGGGAATACTCCTATTAAAATAAGACGAAATTAGATCCTATGGATGAAAGTTTCACAAAGGGTATCATGCCTTTATTTTCTTGTTTTTGCTAGGGAACTGTAAGAGAACTGTGAGATAAAAGTGCAAAGAAGATAACTGGATAGGAAGGAGTTATTTGTGGGCTACAAACACGAAAGAGCTAATTGGAAAGATTTTTTACCGTCTGTTTTTTCTTGGTTAGAAAAAGTTAGAGGAAAATCTCAAACGGCAATCGATTTAGGGGCTACTTATGTGGTTCCTTTTGAAAAAAAAGAGGGGAAAGAAGTAACAGCTCTGTTTCATTGGGGCGTTTTGTCCGATGAAAGTTTTAAGGCTGAGGCGCAGAGTTCTTTTAAAGCTCTCTCACCTGAGTTTTCTCGAACTGCAGTTTGCCTTGTTCGTGGAGCTGCCGTTGTTTTTGTTTCTGTGACACCACTCTTGGTTGAGCCTTCTCAAAAAGGAAGACAACTTGGGATTGATGCTGCTGAGGCTGTGAAAGGGCTTAAAAGAGGCCTGGTTATTTTGTGCGAAGGGGGAGATGTCTCAGGTCTTGATGTTTTCGATGGTCTCTTTCAAGCTTGGTATAATCTTCTGGCGTTCAAAAAAAAGCCTGAAGTAAAAGAAGTTTTTCCAACAGAAATTGGTTTTTGTGGAAAAAGCTTTAGTGAAGAGGCTTTCCGCAATCTTTGCTGTTTTTTAAAGGCAAGCTGTATCACAAGAACAGCAGCGGATGCTCCCCCTAACTGGATGAACCCAGAGCGTTTTGCAGACATAGCAGAAGATATTGCAAAAGAGCTTGGGATAAAGTGTACAATTCTTGGGCGAGAAGAAATCTTGGCACAAGGAATGGGGTCTTTCTACAGTGTGGCTCAAGGGTCTTTATTAGAGCCTAAATTCATTGCTCTTGAAGTGAAAGGTAAAGACACCTCTCGGTGTGTTAGCCTTGTGGGTAAAGGTCTTACCTTTGATTCTGGTGGGATTAATTTAAAACCATCACTTGGGATTGCTGAGATGAAATATGATATGTGCGGTGGGGCTGCGGTTTTAGGAGCAGCTTATTACTTGGGTCAAGTGACTCCACCCACTAATGTGATGTGTGTGATAGGTGCTGTGGAGAATATGCCAGGTGCTTATGCGACAAGGCCTAGCGATATAGTGAAGTCTCGTTCTGGAAAAACCATAGAGATTCTAAACACAGATGCAGAGGGGCGTCTTGTGCTTGCTGATCTTCTAGACTACGTGAAAGAAGAGTATAAACCAGAGTTTGTGATCGATGTAGCAACACTGACAGGAGCTGTCGGTATAGCTCTTGGGACTGTTGGGGCAGCTATTTTAAGTAATAATCAGGGGTTTTGTGATTATGTTCTTAAGTGTTCTAAAAAAAGCGGAGAACCTTTTTGGCAACTACCAATTTGGCCAGAGCTTGATAAAGAACTAAAGAGTGAAATAGCAGATCTTCAAAACATCACAGGAGCTTCTGTGAAGGCAGGAACTCTCACAGCCGCAGCTTTCTTAAGGCAGTTTGTGGGAGATATGACTTGGGCCCATCTTGATATTGCAAGTACAGGAAATGCGTGTAGAGCAACAGGGTTTGCAACAAAAGGAGCTTCTGCTTTTAGCTTAAGGACGATGGTGAGTGCTTGTCTTAACTGGAAGGGGTGAGAAAAAAGGTTTGTGTTTAGAGCTCAACAGGTTCTAATTCTTCTCTAAAGAGAGAAAATCTCCTTCCATCTAAATTTCAAAGATTTTTAAATGTTTCTAAACAACTTTTAATAAGATTTTGATCTTTACGGTCATGAGCATACCAGAGTAGAGTAGTTCCATAAAAAAGACCTAAAAACCGAGCATAATCATAAGCTACCTGAGAGATACCTCCATAGATTTGAAAGAAATCTTCATGAACCTCTTGTG
>CANFEH010000084.1 GCA_947445855.1 Zetaproteobacteria bacterium | reverse complement strand
GAAAGAGGCCACACAGCTGGTCGCTCCCAAGAAATTCAAAGACTCATCGGGCGCAGCTTAAGAGGGATTGTTGATCTCACAAAATGTCCTGATACAACTTTTGTTGTTGACTGTGAAGTTCTTCAAGCAGACGGCGGAACGCGTGTAGCATCTATTAATGGATCTTGGCTTGCTCTTAAGCTTGCTGTGGATAAAGCCATGGCTGCTGGACGCCTTAAGCAAAATCCAATTTTAGACAATATTGCAGCAGTGTCTGTTGGTATCAAAAATGACGAACTCCTGATCGATCTCGATTATTCTGAAGATGTTAATGCTGATGTTGATATGTCTATCATCATGACACAAAATGGAAAAATACAAGAGATTCAGTGCACTTCTGAACGAGCAACTTTCACACAAAATCAACTGAATGAAGCTATTTCTACTGCAGAAAGCTCGCTTCAAGAGATTTTTGAAGCCCAAAATCAAGCTCTCGAAGAACTTGAATTAGCAAACTAAATGAATCTTCCTCGTCCAATGATTGGTGTTGGTGTTCTTATAAAGCACAAAGGAAAAGTTCTTCTTGGGAAAAGAAAAGGTTCTCATGGAGAGGGGCTTTGGGCTTGCCCAGGTGGTCATCTTGAATTTTTTGAAACACCAAAAGAAACAGTGATGAGAGAAACTTTAGAAGAGGTTGGTCTTACACTAGAAAACATTCGATTTGTAACAGCCACAAATGATTTTTTTAAAGAAGAAAATAAACATTACATTACACTTTTTTATGAAGCTGACTTAGCCTTTGGAGAAATGTCACTTCTAGAGCCTCTTAAGTGTGAAGAGTGGAAATGGTTTTCTTGGGAGAACCTTCCTGAATCCATTTTTCCTACTCTCATAACCTTGAAGAAAGCTCACTACTCTCCTATTTTTACTAAATGTGAACTTGAGGATGGTCTCCTTGTCACAGAAGCTAAATTTGAAGATTTAGAAATCCTTCAAAGCTTACTAGAAGATGATGTTTTTGGAAAAAGAAGAGAAAACTCAACCAAAAAAGACGCTTACAAAAAAGCTCTTGAAAAAATAATTGACACTCCTCTTCACTATCTTCTTGTTCTTAAAAAGACGGATGAAATCATCGGAACTCTTCAACTCAATTTCCTTGAGAACTTGACCTTCCAAGGAGGAAGAAGAGCTCAAATAGAAGGAGTTCGCATCCGAAAAGACTTAAGAGGCATGGGGCTTGGTCGTAAATTTCTTCTCTCTGCTCTTCAGATAGCAAAAGAATCAGATGCTAAAATAGTCCAACTGACAACCAATAAAGAAAGAAAAGAAGCTTTTTCTTTTTATAAATCTCTTGGCTTCTTAGATTCTCATGAAGGTTTTAAGTTTCACTTTTAAGTATTTTTAGCTAGGAGCTAGGCTTTTCATGCCGATTCTTTCGGAGCTTCTTTTTTGCTAGCCTAAGAATAGAGAGAGTCTTCTCTTTTTTGGAAGCTCTTTAAAAGAAGCAGACTAGAGAAGGGAGCTGCATCATGCTCTTAGATAGCTTACACCCAATTGTCGTTTTTCAGAGGAAACTGTATTTTGAATACTTGAAAAAAGTTAGCAAAATCACAGGAAAGTCTAGATCTTCCCTTACAGAATATGAGAAAGAATTTTGTACCACTCTTTCTGAGGATCATTATCCAAGTTCAAAAAAAGAGTTCTTAGACGCTATTCACAAATCAGAAATTATTCTCTTTGGTGATTTTCATACTCTTATGACAAGTCAAACCCTCATGCTTGAATCAATTAAATCTTATAAAGAGCATGATAAAGAAGCTTCTATTGTCATTGCTCTAGAAGCTTTTGACGCAAAAGATAAAGAGAAAATCAGACTCTACTCTGAAGGCAAAATCTCTGAAGAAGAATTTCTCAAGAAAACTCGGTATTATAAAAAATGGTGTTTTCCCTGGTTTCATTATAAAAAAATTTTTAACATAGCAAAAGAACTTGGGATTTCAGTTGTTCCTGTAAATTCTTCTTTAAAATCTACGGGTGACAGAGATAAAGCTATTGCAAAAAATATACTTCTAGAGTTGGAAAAGAATGGAAAAAAAACAAAAATTTTTTGCCTAATCGGTGAATTTCATTTAGCTGAAAATCATCTAAGCCTAAAGCTTTATCAACAACAAGAGGAAAAAAAATCTATTCATGTGACAAGAGTTTTATCAAATGTGGATGAATACTTTTTTAATCATAAATTTAGAAAAGTACCTGGAGCTGAAAAATATCTTTCTTTGGACGTCGATTATTACTGTTTGATTAATACGCCTCCTTGGATCAAATGGCTTACTTATTTGCAGTGGGAGGATGATATTGAAGCAGGAGCTTTTAATTTAAGAGAGAACAAGTCCCTTTCTTCATTTGACTATGTGCTTTTTAAAGAAAACTTTGATGATGTTGAATTTTTAGTAGGAGAATTAATTAGAAAATTAGCATCTTTTTTTAAAGTTTCAGTTTATTTGAAGGGTTTTTACTATTATAGTTTAAAAGTTATTGAAAATGATGAAAAAAAATCAGATGAAATATCTTGTTCAATTGAAAATGAATTCCTCAGGTCTTCAATTTCAGTTACAGGTTATAGCGTTTGCTGCGACAAAAAAATTATTTTTTATTCAGTATTAACTTTAGGATCTCTTCTTTCTTCTATTGGTGCTATTCTTTTTTCGATAAAAACAAACGCAAAGCCTCCTGAAGAGCCCATAGAAATTTTTTCTAGAAGCCTTCTAAAAGGAATGTTTTCTGCTTTGTGTGAGCTCATTTTTAATCCCTATGCTCACACGAATCAAGCTAGCAATTCTTCTTCTGATATTTTCCTTGATATGAAAAAAGTGAACGATTTTTTGACAACTAGTCAATTAAACATGAAAGAAGAAGAGGTTCTTTCTTTTATGCAGCATCTCTCGGGAAAAGAAGATTTTTATTGGGGTTATTTTTTCCGTTTTTGTGCTCGCAGGATGTTTGAAAGGCTTTTTCATAATAGTTCATTTTTTTTAGCCTATATCCAAAAAGATGTTCTAAAAAGAAAACCTCAAAAATCTTTCAAAGAAACACTTGAAAGATATCTAGAAGTTGCTCTCGCTTCCTAAGCTGTTTGTAAAATTTTCAATATCTGGTCTACAAAGATACCAACGTTTTAATTTAGCGCTACGAGGAAACCAATCAACTTTAAAATACTCTTCTCCAAAAAAACCTTTAGCAATAAATCTACCACGACTCATAAGTTTTATAATATTATGACGATGGCATCTTTTTTGCCTTTCTGACATTTCTAATTCTAGTGGGTTATAAACTTTTCTAATTAATTCGTCTCTGTCAAGACCGTTTTCTTTTCCCAGGAAAAGAAAATAAAAAACAAGAAACATTTTAGGTTGATGACTTAAGTCTAAAGAAATCTTGTTGAAAAATATGGTTTTTTCTACTGGGCAAATTTGTATCTTCTGCATTACACCAAGGTGAGCACTAAGATTTTCTACAAAAATATTCTCTCTCACAAAAGTAGCATAAGTAGCTAATTGTCTGTTTTGGAATATTTTTGAAGCTTGAGCTTTGTACTTCATGAATAACCTTTCTTTATTTTTTGAGTAACTCTCTTCTGAAAATAATAAATAGAGTTCTTTGTCAATGCATAAAAAAGGAGAAGGAATATTTTTTTTTGCAGAGCCTTAATATCATAGAATCTTTTGTTTTTTATTTTTCACGATTCTAAAACTGACTTCAAATTTACGATTTTTCATCATTTAAATCTTTTTAGTCACCATTTTTTATACAAGATTTGTTATAATAAAAGGTAACTCTAGTATCCTAAGTGTGGTAAGGAGATCAGTATGGGAAAAATGAAAATTTTAGTTGTTTTATTTCTTTATGTCTGTTCTGCGAATATCTTTTCAGAATCACGACTTATTTCTCTTGACAAAGATCTGTATGAAGAAATTTTAAAAAAAAGGCCTAAAATTTTCTTCTCTCAATCTGCTGGTAAGCTTATTCTAGTCTCACTCGATGAAGAAATCCTTCCTTACGTCAGTCACTTAGCTCATGAAAAATTTAAACGATGTGGTGGTTATATATTAGAAGATTCTATGGAAGAAGCTTATCCTCTTTTAAATTCTTTTCAAAATTTCGATAACTTTGAATCAAAAAAGCTTCAAGATAAAAAAGAGGTTAGGGAATTTATAGAAGAAGTAAACACTTCATTTATGAAAGAAACTATTGAAAAACTTTCTTCTTTTCAAAATCGTTATTATGAGTCAATTCATGGTGTTAAATCACAGACTTGGGTTCTTGAAAAATGGAAGTCTCTAGCGGAAGGTCGCTCGGATACATCTGTTTCTTTTTTTGAACACAAAAACTTTCAACAACCCTCTGTTATTTTAACCATCAAAGGAGAACAGTTTCCTGAAGAATTCGTAATCTTAGGGGGACACGGAGATTCTATTTCTGGGTGGTTTCCTGATGAAAACGTAAGAGCCCCAGGAGCAGATGACAATGCTTCTGGGATTGCTACATTAACTGAGGTTCTTCGTATTTTCCTTGAAAGTGGCAAACGTCCTCGTCAAACACTTCAATTTATATCTTACGCAGCAGAAGAAGTAGGTCTTCGCGGCTCTAAAGAAATCGCAACAGCTTATAGTCGAGCTGGAAAGAATGTGAAAGCTGTTCTTCAGTTTGATATGACAAACTTTTCTGGAAATCGTTATGATTTTGTTTTTATCTCTGATTACACAACAGATTCTCTAAGCACTTATTTAACTTCACTTGTTGAGATGTATCTCCCTGATTACTCCTGGGCTTATGATAAGTGTGGTTATGCTTGTTCTGATCACGCTTCTTGGTATAGAGAAGGGTTTCCTGTGGCCTTTCCTTTTGAGTCTACTTTTGATGGTCATAACGAAAAAATTCATACAAAAGAAGATACTATTGCTGTGTCTCATAATTCAGCAAGTCATGCAGCCAAGTTTTCAAAATTAGCACTCGCATTTCTTGGTGAATTCACTCTTTAGACCGTATGAATTTTAATCATGTTAGTTGAGCACATTCCTTTTAAAGGAATCCCTGCTGTTATGATAATCGTGTCATTTTTTTCGAGTAGGTTATAATTTTTTAAAAGTTCAGGGATATCTTCCAGAAGGGTGTCTGTGTTGTAAAAAAGAGGATTCTGGATAGCTGACACTCCCCAGCAAAAACTAAGTCTCTTTATAACATCATACCTTGGGCTAATTGCAATGATGGGAGTGCTCGGACGCCACTTTGAAATTAAATAAGCAATAGAGCCTGTGAGAGTGAGACAAACAATATATTTTGCTTTGAGAGAATCTGCTGCTTCACAAGCTGCTTTAGCAATAGAAGTGTGGGCTTGCCAATCTTCTACTTCAATATGTGGGTGTCTGTAACGTGCTCCTTTTTTGTGAGTCCAAACTTCTACAGTGTCAATAATTGATGCCATTTTTTCTACACACTCAACAGGATAGTCACCAGCAGCTACTTCACCTGAAAGCATGACACAATCTGTTTGATCAAGAACACCATTAGCGACGTCTGTAATTTCAGCAAGAGTTGGTTGCGGGTTGCTTGTCATACTCTCTAGCATTTGAGTTGCTATGATCACAGGGATTGCGTGTTTTTCTGCGGCTGCTATAATTTTTTCTTGATAGGCAGGAACTTTTTCTACAGATCCTTCGATACCAAGGTCACCTCTTGCTACCATGAGACCATCAGATTCTTTTGCAATAGCATCAATATCTTCAATAGCTGAAACTTTTTCTATTTTTGCAATAATGGGTAGATCTGAACCGAGGACATTAATAATTTTGCGACACTGTTTTATGTCTGCAGCTCTTTGAACAAAAGAAAGAGCAATCGCATCCACCCCATGAGACAAACCAAAAAGTAAATCTTTTGTATCTTTTTCTGTGAGAGCGGGTTGTGAAATATGAGAATCAGGGAAGTTAATTCCTTTACGATTTTTTAAGATAGCACTATTGCAAGCTTCAATAATAATTTCTTTGTCTCTCTTAGCCGTTACACGAAAAATCAGCAAACCATCATCCATTAGCACACGGTGTCCAACTTCTGTATCTGCTGCTAAATTTTTGTAATCAATCGGGATAAAACCTTCTTTTTCCTGTTCGACTCCAAAAAACAAATTGTATTGCTTTCCTTTTTTGATGATATTACTGTTACCGATCAGGCGACCACAGCGAATTTTAGGGCCTTGGAGATCAAGAAGAATTCCAACATTCTTGCCTAATTTTGAAGAGAGTTGTCTGATAGTTTCTATATTTTTTGCATGAAATGCATGATCGCCATGGGAGAAATTTAAGCGAGCAATGTTCATACCTGCTAGGATGAGACGTTCTAAAATTTCTGGATCATTCGAGCTAGGACCAATAGTTGCTACAATTTTACAGGCTCGCTTTGTGATCATAGGGTCTCGTTCTTGTCTTATAGACTCTAAGTTGCTAGTAATAGTTTGGTTCATGGCGAATCCTTTTTTGTCTCAAAAAGTAAGAGAATGTGCGTTTAGTGTAACATGTGTTGTTAGAAAAGATAAAGGAGATCTTATGTTAGGAACAGGTGAAATTGTGATGATTGTTGGAGCTGTTGTAGTACTTTTTGGTGCTGAGAAGTTACCTCGTTTAGGAAGTGCTATTGGAGAATCCATTAAAAATTTCAAAAAAGGTATTAGATCAGAAGAAGAGGAAGAAAAACAGAGAGAAAAATCCATAGAAAACTCTTCAAAAGAAAAAATAAGTTCTCAGGATTAAAAACAAAAAGGAGACAAAGAGATGGAAGCAAGAAGCTGGGTTGTTCTAAAGTTTGGAGGTACTAGTGTTTCCTCAAAAGAACGTTGGGAAACGATTTTAGATGTGTGTAAAAAACACAAGCAACATGGCTTTACTCCTTTTCTTGTGTGCTCAGCTCTTTCTGGAATCTCAAACGAGTTAGAGAAACTTAAAGAGCTCTCTCTTAAGGGGGATTTTGGAGGAACTCTTGAAAGCATTAAAGCAAGACATCTTAGGTTTGCTAAAGAGCTTGACATAGAAAAAGCAGAAGATCTTTTGAAAGATGATTTCGAAGAATTAGAAAATCTTTCTCTAGGTCTTTCACTTCTTCATGTTTCTACACCTTCAGTTGAAGCTCGAATACTTTCTTTTGGTGAAAAAATGCTTACCAAATTAGCCCACCAGTGGTTAGTACAAAAAGGTGTATCTGCAGCTCTTCTTGAGAGTGGGAAGTTTTTAAAATCTTCTTCTCGTCCCGAGCAAAATGAGTGTCAAAGTTATTTGAGTGCTATTTGTGATGGTGCTTATGATGAAAGCCTTTGTCGTCTTCTTTCTTCTTCCGCGGAAGAAATTTTTCTTACACAAGGTTTTGTTGGAAGCAATGAAAAAGGAGAAACAGTTCTTCTTGGTCGAGGAGGCTCTGATTTATCAGCTACTTTAATTGCATCTAAAATTAAAGCAGCTAAAATAGAAATTTGGAGTGATGTCCCTGGACTTTTTACAAGCAACCCAAGACACATCCCTACAGCTAGACTTCTTGGACATTTAGACTATGAAGAAGCTCAAGAAATTTCTTTTTGTGGAGCAAAAGTTTTACACCCTAAATGTTTGGAACCTCTTAAAAAAAGTTCGATCCCTCTTGAGCTGAAGTGGACAGAAAGACCAGAATACGAAGGAACTCTGATCAATCACAGCGTTGAGAACTCTCCGCTCAAAGTGAAAGCTGTGATTGCTAAAAAAGGAGTTTACATTATTAGTATGGACTCTGTTGAGATGTGGCAAGCGTCTGGATTTTTATCTGATGTCTTTCATAGTTTTAAAAAGTATGGACTCTCCGTTGATCTTGTGGCTACTTCACAAAGCAATGTGACTGTCACTCTTGATGTTTTAGCAAATACTTTGAACGAAGATATTTTAGCAAAACTTCTTATATGTCTTTCAAAGTTTTGCTCTCCTAAGAAAATTGGTCCATGTG
>CANFEH010000083.1 GCA_947445855.1 Zetaproteobacteria bacterium | reverse complement strand
TCGTTTTACACGAAAAATCTTAGCTCACACAATAGCCATTTTTATAAACATACAGATGGGGCGACCGGCTCTAAGGTTTGAGGGGATTGTAGGGTAAAAACTTTCACACAGCGTTATAATACATCAATAACCATGTTAGAAGCATCAAAAAGAGGCTAGGTATTAGCCCAAGTTTAGCAAGAACCATAGGTAGAGCAATCATCCCACTACCTATGCAAGTTCCTGCTACTAGTAAAATTGATCCAGTTTGTTTATTCATTTTTTTCTCCTTTTTATATGATGATAGCAAATACATACTGATACAGAGCTTAACCAAACAGTTAGATGTAGTAATAAAACTGCAATGTCTTTATTTTGTTTAATAGTTTTAAAAAAATTAATGCAAAGAAACAGTTTAGCAGCTAAAGAATGTGCTAAATCGAAAGAAGAAAGAAGAAGTAAAGAGACAAGCAGATGTAGAGATATCTATGTTGTTACGATTTAATAGATTTTTTAGCAGTTCGTTTTTGTTCATTCTTTTTGTCCAAATGGTTTTGGTTTAAAAGTTTTTCATTATCTGGCGGAGAGTGGGAGATTCGAACTCCCGAACCGGTTCCCCAGTTACCCGCTTTCCAAGCGAGCGCTTTCGGCCACTCAGCCAACTCTCCAGAAAAAGAAACGGGGATTCTTTCATTTTTTTGAAAAAGTTTCAAGGACAATTTACCACTACCCATTATTATTTCTTGTGAAGAGCTGCTCCACAAAGCTTATAAAGAATACGCATTCCTACATTTTCATCCCACTCAGCACCCGTCTTATCAGGAGCTACTTCACACAAATCAAAACCTATTATTGTTTTTCCTGCAAAAGCTAACTCTTCAAGAAGATAGCAAGCTTCATTGTAATGAATCCCTCCTGGCACAGGAGTTCCTGTGGAAGGACAAAATTGAGTTTCAAGACCATCAATATCAAAAGAGATGTAAACTTTTTCTGGAAGAAACTGGATAACCTTCTTCACAAGATCGGAAAAACCTCCTGTTTTTAGTTTTTCGCGATAAATATCTCTATCAAAAAAGACAAGAGATCGTCCCTTCTCTTCTTGTTTCTTACTGAACTGAAATTCTGCAGAGCAGAAGTCTCTTATGCCAAGAGACACAATTTTTGAAACTTCTTTAAAGTCACTAAGAACATTATGCATAATGGAAGCATGTGAGTGAGCATACCCCTCGTAAGCTGCTCTCAAATCAAAGTGAGCATCCACGTGAAGGATTCCAAATTCTTTGTGAATTTTTGAAAGAGCTTTGATAAGACCATAAGGAGCTGAGTGCTCTCCACCAAGAACAGCAACAGTCTTTCCTTGTTTTAAAAACTTGTCTGATTCTTCTTCTACAATTTTATTCACCCTGAAGCTAAGAGGGTTCAAACTTGTAGCTCTCGCTTCATCGTCATTTATTTCTTTTTTTAATGCGTGAGCTTTATTGTTAAGATTTTTTATTTCTTGCGAAATTTCTAGAAGATGAATCCCTTTAGCATAAGGCTTATCAAAAGCCACATCGTAGTGATCGATTTGTTTACTTGCTTCTAATATTTTTTCTGGCGCTGAGGCTGTTCCTGTTTTGTAGGAAGCGGTTGCATCCCAAGGTACAGGGATAATAACAAGAGAGGATTCTTCTTCTATTGTATCAAGACCAAAGATTCCACTAGCTTCTACGTAAGCTTCTCCTGTTTCAATGAGATCAATTTGTTCTTTAAAACTTAATGTTTTTTTCATGTTATTTTTTCTCTTTCAATTTTTTTTCGATAAAATTATTTAATTCATCTCCTGACCACGTAGGTACACCAAGAGATTCTGCTTTAGTAGTTTTAGAGGATTTTTTTGAAAAATCATCACTCACAAGAGCTGTCGTTTTTTTTGTAACAGAAGAACTCACCTTAGCTCCTAGTGTTTGTAAATCTTCTATGATTTCTTCTCTTGGGCGCAAGAGAGCACCTGTAAGAACAAAAACAAGACCTTCAAGAGGAACTTGACCATCCGTGACTTCTCGCTTTTCAACTTCAATCCCAAGGGCAAAAAGTTTTTCCATAAGATTCTTATTTTCTTTTAAACCTTTTGTGATTTGCTCTGCTGTTTTTTCAGCAAAACCATCAAGACTTATCAAATCTTCAGGAGTTGCTTTTAAGAGATCTTCGAGGGTAGAAAAAACTTTTGTGAGGTGAAGCCACGTAGTCTTCCCAGCTCCTTCAATACCAAGTGCACAAAGAAAATTTACGAGTGAAATCTTTTTAGAACCCTCAATATTATGCATAAGTTTTGTAGCAAGTTTTTCTTTTGTCATGGGAAGCTCAAGAAAATCTTCTTTTGTCAGCTTATAAAGATCTTCTATGTGAGAAACTTTGCGAGCCTCTATAAGACCAATAAGTCTTTTCTCGCTTAAATCATCAATTTGAGCTTGTTTGATCCAATTAAGAATTTTAAAAATGACTCTAGCTCCACACAGATTATTTTCACAAAGCAGACGGATACTTTCCTCTTTGAGCTTAGAACCGCATGAAGGACATTCCTTGGGAATAAGAGGTTCTCCAGGGAGTTGCTTAATCACTCTTAGAAACTTTGGGATCACTTCTCCTGAGCGAATAATTTCAATTTCATCATGAGCTTTAAGTTTAAAAAGTTTCACATGAGCTAAGTTGTGAAGTGTAACATTTGTGATAGTAGCGTCACTTAGGTAAGTAGGCTCCACTTGAGCTACAGGGGTCACTGTTCCAAAACGAGAAGTGCTCCAAATGATTTTTTGTATTTTAGTTTTTCCTGTTTCTCCTTGCCATTTAAAAGAAATTTTATAGCGTGGGTGATGAGCTGTTTCTCCCAGAGTCTCATGGGAAGTGAGATCATTAAAGTTAAAAACAGCACCGTCAATACCATAAGAGTGAGAATCGATTTCTTCTTTGAGGGCAAATAAATATTCTTTAATATCATTTTCTTTTAAAAGAAGTTTATAGGGAGGGTAAGAAAAACCTGCATCTCTTAGCCAAGAAATCTTTGCCATCTCTGTCTTAAAAAACTGAGAAGATCCTTTAAAAATAACTTCGAATGCAAAAAAATTAAAATACCGAGCAAGGTGAATATGATTTTTTCTCGAAAGAATACCTGCTACAATATTCCGCGGACTTGAAGCCTCAGGAAGCCCAAGAGCTATCATCTTCTCAGCAAGTCTTGGGAATTCTTCTTCAAGACAATAGAGTTCTCCTCTTACTTCAATCTCATCATCGTCTGCAAGATCAAGAATAGAGAGAGTATCAAGGCTTTTTTCTTGGAGCTTCTTTGGGCACTCCTTCACCCAAAGAATTTTTCCAGTGACATCTTCTCCTTCTTCCCCATTTCCTCTTGTTTTAGCTAAAACAAGTTCGCCTTTTTTGTAGATTAAACTAAGACTGTTCCCATCTATTTTATGAGTAGCTACGATTTCTTTTTCTTTTTGCCAAGAAAGAAGCTCTTTCACATCATAGGTTTTAGCAAGAGAAAGCATAGGGGTTTTATGCTGTCTTTTATTTTTTGAAATATTCTTAGTTTCAAAGCCCACAAGATTAAGGACTTTGTGACCAGGATCAAGAGCTTTTAATTTCTCTTCTAGAGCGTCATACTCAAAATCAGATATTTCTGGAAAACCTTCATAGTAAAGAGCTTTGTGACGAAGAATCTCACAAGCAAGCTTTTCTATTAGCTCTTCTTTAGACTGACTCATACAAAAACCACCTTTCCTCTTAGTTCTTTGATTTAAGAAAGTTTGCTTTTTAAGAGATCTTTTCGTTTTTTTAGAGTTTGCTTTTTGCGTTCTTCTTCTTGCCAAGCTTTAATTTTAGCGTGATCACCAGAGAGAAGAACCTCTGGGACTTCTAGGCCTTCGAATATACGTGGTTTTGTGTAGAGGGGATGCTCAAGAAGACCATCATACTCAGAAGAGAATGAATCGCAGTGAGCACTTTTTTCGTTTCCAAGAGCTCCTGGAATTAACCGAGAAATAGTATCTAAGTAAAGAAGAGCTGGAAGCTCACCGCCAGACAGTATGAAATCTCCACAAGAAATTTCTTCATCAATATAGAGCTCCTTGATACGCTCATCTACACCAGAGAAACGTCCACAAAGAAAAAAAAGGTGCTCATGTTGAATTGTAAGAGACTCTGCTTTTTTTTGATGCCAAGGAGTCCCGCTTGGGCTTGTTAAGATCACATAAGCTTTTTCTACTGACTGAATCGCTTTTGCCACTGGTTCAGGACGAAGAACCATACCATCATCACCACCATATGGCTTACCGTCAACAGTCCCATGTTTATCCACAGCAAAATCTCTTAGATTAATCACAGTTACTTTGAGTGTTTTTTGTTTGATAGCATTTGCTAGAGGACCAAACTCTAAGTAAGAGTTGACAAAATCAGGGTGAATACTTGCGATGGTAACTTGTTTCAGCATAGTTTTTTAAGCTTGTTAGGGTATTTAAGGTTTTTGCCAAAGCTCGTCAAAAAAACTTTTTGGAAATTTTGTTAAGAGTATAGCTTTTTTTTCAAAATAGGTATCGTTAAAAGGAAGTTCAAGCAGAAAGCTATCTTCTCTCTCTAAAACAATGACATCACCAGCTCCACAGTTATAAGAACCTTGGCAGACCCCTAGCTCAAGATCATCAGAGGTTTTAGCCATTTTTCCTTTAAACTCTTCTTCTGGCAAACTTTTTCCCTCGAGAACTTCTTCCCAAAGATAAGAACCGACATAAGGTTCAAGAGCTGTTCGGTCAAGTGCTGCTGAAAGTTTCACAAGGGTTTTACCTTTGTGGAGCTTTAAAGACTTAATTGTGGCAGGAGTTGTCTCGTGTTCATTTTTTCCAATAAAAAGAGTCTCGCCTTCTTTAAGCGAATCTTTTAGCTTAAAATAAAAAAAGCCTTCAAGGCCATGGGGTTTAGTGACCTTTCCGAGCTTATTTAAATTCTTGGCGTTTTTTAGTGGAACCATAAAAAAAGAAAAACTATTTCTTGCGAGAAAGTGTAATTTTCTTGTGCTTTACAAGCTTCTCTGCTGTTTCTGAGAGTTGTGCTCCTCTTTCAAACCAGTGCTGAAGTCTTTCTTCTTTGATTTCAATTACGGAAGGCTCAGCTTTTGGATCATAGTAGCCAAGTCTTTCAATGTAGCGTCCATCTCTTGGAGCGCGACTATCTGCAGCTACAAGGTGGTAGAAAGGGTTATGAATTGATCCGCGTCTTTGTAATCTGATACTGACTGCCATTTGTTATAAGTCCTTAAAATCTAAAGATTCTTTAAAGTGCTAACTTTAACAGTTGAGCGAGAGGGGTCTTTTCTTAGGAAGAGATGCCCTGCGCTTAAAAGCCAAAAAATTAAATAATGTAGCGTGATACCACAGCTATCTTAGAAAATCTAGCAGAAATAAGAGAACATTCTTGAAAAACCTGAGAAGCCTCAATGAAAGAACTAGGCCACTTGCTTTAACACCTTGAAATCAAGCAAAAAAAGAATGTAGAATAAGAGCAGTTAATATCTTCTTTACGGGCCGCGCTCAGAAAGCCTTTTCCCTCATTCAAGTAAGGATACCCTATGACACGACAAGTGGTTTGTCTTTGGACTTGTCTCTTATTCTTATCTTTTTGGTCTTCTTTGAGCCTTAGGGCAGAAGATTCTTTTGATATCTCCACAATAGAGAACCAACGAAGAACAGCTGACCAACTTTCTTTTACTATTAAGTTTAAAACAGGTACTGGAAAAGCAAAAATTACAAACGAAGCGAGGCCTAAATTTTCTTTTGAGGTGACATACTCTTATCTAGAGGGTTCTAATAAAACAATAACTATACAAGATTCTGTGCAGCCGCTAGAAACCGGAACCAAACTACTTTTTGTAACTTCTCTAACTTCTATTGATACAAACCAAGGGTTTTATAATGTTTCTATCAAAAAAGATTCTAGATACCAAACAGTACCAACAGATCCCAAAAAAATTGCAGACATGGGCACTATTTCTATAGTTATGAAATACAACAATAACCCGATAGATAATTCTGAAAAGATCACTTTTGAAATTGATAAGAATGTGAAGTACAACTTAGGCAATGATGCCTTTGTAAAAAATTTAGTCGTAGCACCTCAGTTTAAAGAAGTGCTACTTCAAATGCCTGGCTCAAAAGACAAGATTCTTCTTTTTAATGACAAAGATAATACAGTTAAAAACACAGAAGAGACACAAACACTCTCATCTCAACCTATGGATCTTATTCTTTTTGATTTAGAGGAGATTGATAATCAAGATACTTATATTGCAACTTCCACTAAACCAAATGATCTAAAAAAAGGTTTTGAGATATCTTCTCGATTTTTTGATCTTTTGGATGTGACTAGCAACAAAAGAATAGAAAAAACAGCAAATGAAGAGTGGGAAACTTTTATAAACAAGAAACTCCAAGCCTCTCAAAAGGAAGAATGTTATTTTATTTTTCCTCCAGCAAATCTTAGCATGAAGAAATCCTACGAATGTATTCGTTGTAACTTTGCTAATTCTGCCGAAACATCTACAGATCAAGCTTATCTCATAGAGAGTTCATCTTTTTCTGAAGGATCAAATAATATCGTTAAAAAATTTACTTCTCGAGATGTCAGCAAAGGCCAAAGCTTCCAAGATTTAGAAAATGGAAGACGCTACGCTGTTCTTCCTCTTTTTTCTAGCAACACAATGATTCATTACACAAAACCCAAGGATCCGACTGCAAATCAAGACAACAAGATCATGTGTCAAATTATTTCTGCAGAAGAAAACTATACACTAGCTGATTTTTTAAACTCTAATAACGAAGTTGACAAAGGAGATCCTCGTTGTTTTATTGTTTCAGCAGCTTATGGCTCAGCTTTCGAGCCACAGGTGGATATTTTTCGTTGGTTAAGAGACCATGTGATTTTAAAAACAAGCTTAGGTGAAAAATTCATGGATTTCTATTACAATAACAGCGAGCCAGTAGCAAACTTTATTGCAACTTCTGAAGTCTTAAAATTTTCAGTACGAACCATTCTTTGGCCTTTTGCTATAGGGGTTTATGTCCTGAAATTTTTAGTAGATACACCGTCTTTTCTTTTGTTTTTAAGTTTTTCTTTTCTTGCTTTTTTTGTCTTTAGAAATGTCTTTATAAAAAAAACTTAGGAGCTTTTTGTGGGTCTAGTCAAAACAGCTGTTTTTCCTGTTGCTGGTCTTGGTACTAGGTTTCTTCCTTTGACAAAATCAACTCCAAAAGAAATGCTTCCCATTGTCACAAAACCTCTTATCCAATACGCTGTGGAAGAAGCTATTCAAGCTGGTATTGATCATCTTATTTTTGTGACAAGCAACTCTAAAAAAGCAATCGAAGAATATTTTGACAAAAATTATGAGCTAGAAGATCGTCTCCAAAAAAACGGTAATATAAAAGCTCTTCAGCAAGTACAAAATATTATTCCTCGTTCTGTGTCTGTGAGTTATGTGAGACAAGAAGAACCAAAAGGCCTTGGAGATGCTGTGCTCAAAGCAAAAAGGCTTGTAGGGAATGAAAACTTTGCTGTTCTCCTAGCAGATGATCTTATCGCTTCAGAAGAGAGCTCAAGTCTTCTTTCTTCTATGATAAGACAGTTTTCTGAGTGGCGCACAGTTTCTTTAGCTTTGGACGAGGTCCCTCTTTCAGAAGTACACAAGTACGGAATAGCTTCTTTTGATGAAGAAAGCTGTTCTGTGAGCTCTCTTATAGAAAAACCATCTGCTCTAGAAGCACCTTCTCGTTGGGCTCTTCTTGGACGTTATATTTTTAGTCCTGAAATTTTTTTCTACTTAGAACAACTAAAACCTGGTCGCGCAGGAGAAATTCAACTTACAGATGGGATTTCTCTCATGCTAAAGGATAAGCCCATTTTTGCTGTTCCGTTTCATGGAAAACGTTTTGATTGTGGATCTGCCTCAGGCTTCAAAGAAGCTATTCGTTATTTTCTTGATTAAGATTTTTTGAGAAAGTTTTTAAAAAAATGACTTACTATGTGGATGTGCATTGTCATTTAACTGACAAAAGTTTTGAACACGACTCGAGTGAGGTCATTCAGCGTGCAAGAG
>CANFEH010000082.1 GCA_947445855.1 Zetaproteobacteria bacterium | reverse complement strand
GATAGCGTGGATGCTTGTTGTTACGCTTGGAACACATTCTGTGATGAAGACGGAAATATTCAAGAACTTTGCTCAAGGAGCTGGGCAAATTCTAACTTAAAATAAACCTCAATTATTTTACATAATTGGTATTAGCAGATGTGAGATCAGCACCCGTGAAATCAGCACCCGTGAAATCAGCACCCGTGAAATCAGCGCGGTAAAGCTTGCCAAAAAACTTTACTTTAGAAGAGAGGACTAATACAGCACCGTCTTTTATATCTGAGATATCTTTGACTTCAGGCCCATTATGCCCAAGGAAAAGTTTAAAAATAACAAGAGGTACTTCTTTGATTCCTTTTGCTTCTAATAAAGTTCTAATCCTTGGGGGTTGAGATAGTAAAACATTTCTTCTCTCAGGTATTGATTTTTGAATCTCCAGGTCAAGTGCTCTTATCAAATCGGACAGAGTCCTTTCTTTAACTTCAAAATGTGGAAGTGCAATCACTCCAGAACCCACAAACTCAACAGATACTTTTACTTTATTATTAGCTATTTCTTTTTCTACTGCTTCAGCAGCTTCTGGTTGTTTTCCTAAAACACTCTCGACAAGGATTTGTTTTAATCTTGAAAATTGAGAACCACGCAACCAGCTATGTAAAACAGCCAGGGTGTTTCTTCTATCTTGTCTATCTTGCAGCGACGAACCCGTTGCAGGAGCAGTAGGATCCTCTTTAGATCCACCACCACCACCGTCAGCAGCAAATGTAAAACTAGAAATAACAACTGTTGCAATAAGAAACAAATTTTTAAATGATTTCATAATCAAAAGCCTTTATTTTTAAAAATTACTATCTGTTTGAAACGAAGAGTATCAAAACTTTGCTGCAATTAATAGAAGGGAAACCCTTCTAAAAACAAGAAAAATGAGATTCCTCGTTTCAAACAGATAGTAATTTTTAAAAATAAAGGCTTTTGATTATGTAGTAGATTCTCAAAAAGAAAACAGAATACCGCAGGAAGAGCAGGAAGAGGTCAATATCAAGAAGTTGATTGTAAAATATTGATATTAAAGAATATTTCCTCTTCTAAGCATTCCCTATCTAGCTTCTATCAACCTCTTTATGGGCGGAAGGTAATTCGCCTTTTGCCACAAAAGCTTAAATTACAATATAGCTACATCAGATGACAGAACGTTGGTAGATTGAAAAAAGTCTAATCTTGTCTTATCATCAAAAAAATAATGGGCTATTTCCTTATGGCATATGATATCAGGCACCTTCTCAATTATAATGGATCTCCTTTTCCTATAAAACAGACCTCACAAGAGCAGGTCATTTGTGACATCGATAAGACTTACTTAGAAACAAGGACAAGCTCTATTTTTGATTTAGCAAAAGCTGCTCTCGAAACATCACAGGATAAAAAAACAGTCCTTAATGCAAACACATATTTAGAAGCTCTGCTTTGGGGTGAAAAAAAAAGCACAGAATATCCTCTAAACTATCCAATTTTCCCAAAGAATCTTCATTTTGTATCAGCCTCTCCTCCACAGTTAAAAACGACTCTTGAAGAAAAATTTTTAATGGACCGTCTATGTTGGAGTTCCATTACACTTAAAAATCAGCTCTACAATATAAAAAAAATTAAATTTCATCTCTTGCGTGAACAGTTTTCTTTTAAAACTTTAGCTATTTTTCATCTTTTCGATAAAAATCCTGGGTGCGATTTTTTTTTGATAGGAGACAATGCTGAAAGTGACCCCTATATTTATGCAGGAATTAAACTTTTTAAAGATGGAACTCTTTCCCATAGGGGTTATATGGAATTCTTGAGGATGGCTGGCCTTACAAGAGAAAGCATTCGCACTGTAGCTCAAAGTAAAGGATTTTTAAAACCAGCTAAAATTAAAAATATTTTCATCCGTGACTTAGGGACAAACCAAACAACAATGATTGATCCCTATATTACTAAATTCAAATCCTACAAAAATCTTTTTCTCTACTCTTATAGACAAGGTTACCTGTCAGAAAAAATTTTTGCGAACATCCTTAAGAAGCTTTACGGAAAACTTGATTCGCTAGAGTACTCTCAAACTAAGTCGCTCTATAAAGATCTTCTTTCTAGTAACTACTCACGAGATGAAGCTAAAGATTTTATATTTAAAGTTACTCAAGGAGAGACCCCTAAAAGCTTTGTAAAAGAATCTTTTTCTAAGACAAAAGATCCTAATGAAGATCATTTTTTGTGTGATGCTAAAAGCTGGTTTGAAAAAGTAGAGGAAAGATCTATTGAGTTATAAGATAGCTTGTAACCCCAAAAAAAAGAGACACCCTCAAAAAAAAGAGCATCTCTTAAAATTTTTATTTTGGTGCTCAGAACTGGACTTGAACCAGCACAGGGTTGCCCCCACTAGCCCCTCAAGCTAGCGTGTCTACCAATTTCACCACCTGAGCATATAAAAAATAAAATAAAGCTAAACAAAACTTGTAAAGCTTTACTTAACTACTGACTTTCCTCTACTTCAGTTTTTTCTGGAGTTAAGGCTGTTTTAGATTCAAGAGCAGCTTTTTCCTGTTCTTTTATCTGAGCTTGAATTTCAATTTGATCTTTCAAGCTTTTTGCACCACTAAAAGTCATATTAGCTTGTAGAGTCGTCAAAAGAAGTGAAGTGACCATAAAAGTTCCTGCAGCAGCATATGTGAGCTTGCCAAAAAAACTTGTGCCACCAGTGGCTCCGAAAACTCCTTGAGCATTTCCACCACCAAGGGCTGCACCAATACCACCTTGGTTCCCACCTTGAACGAGAACCACAATGATCATAAACAAAGCTACAATAACGTGAATGATTACAATTAAAGTTTCCATAGAATCCTTCTTTAGCTCTCTTAAAAAATAAATGGTGGCACCTCCCGGAATTGAACCGGGGACACGTGGATTTTCAATCCACTGCTCTACCGACTGAGCTAAAGCGCCAAATCTATATTTTTTAAGGAAAGATTTTGTACTTCGATCTGCTCTAAGAGTCAATCATCATTCTTTAAAAAAGTCTACAAACTCTTACTCCTAAGTAACTTTGTCTGTAACAATTTGATTTTTTTGCACTTTTTCTAAAAATTCTTTTTCTGAAAGTACACAAGCCTCCATGAGATGGCTTTTATCATCAGATAATATTTGAAAAGCCTTCAAAAAAGGAAGGCGTTCTCTGTTCTTCGGAAGATCACGAATAAGCTCTGGAAAAGATAAAATAAGAAAATTTTTATCCACAAGCTGAATAGGTTTTTCCAGAACACCTAAATACAGCCGCAAAGGATTTTCGCTTTTCTCTTCTAGCGGCTCCCTAAATCCAAGCTTCACAGAAATTTTTCCTGACTCCTGACGAGAAAGACCAAAGAAGTCTCCCACAAATGTTTTTATTTGTGACTCAAGAAAGAATTTCGGATTATAGGTAAAATCTAAGGTATAAGCTCGCTCCTTTGTCACAAGAAAACGAAACACACCAAGAGTGTCTTGATAACTTAAAAGAATTCGAGCTCGTACCATGTCTAAAAAAACCTATTCTGACTTAATTTGACTTAAAATTTGTTTAGCAAGAGAGGTCAAAGACTCTTTCACACCAACAGATTTTGTAGCAACAGTTTCAAAAAATGGGTAACGGTAGGTGTTGAGCTCTAAATTGAGAAGCCCTGTTGGGAGTTTTCTTAACAGATCTTGCTTATTATATTGAAAAACTTGTGGAAAATTAGAAGCATCAAAACCTTTGTCGTCTAAGCGCTCTCTCACGTCACTTAGTTCATTGATATTGTCATCCAGAGCAAGAGGGTCTGAATCAAACACATAGACAAGCCCATCTAAGTTTTGAAACAAAAGCCCTTCTAAAGTGTCGTAAACTCCCCAATAAGGACGACTGTAAAGATGCAATTTGATTTGATAGGAGTTCACATCACCTAGACTGAGTGGCAGAAATTCAAAATATTTATCCTGGGCTTCCATGTCCTCAAAGAAGAGATCATGACTCAAAGTCTTTTCTGCTAGTTCTTTGTAGAGAGCTCTCATTGTGGTTGTTTTTCCCGAAAGATTAGGGCCCACATAAAGGATTTTACAGTGAATATCTTTTGTTTCGTGATTGACTAATGCCATTAGTGCACCCCTTCTTTTTTTTGCTTCAGATATCCACATAAGTCTCTGTGACACGACCATCAAATTTTTCGCAAAGACCACGTGTCAGTTCATGCTGTTCAAGGTATGCTGCAGTTTTTTTTTCTTTCTCAATTTGCAAACGTTTCTTTTCATCAAGAAGAGATTCTATCTGCAAGGATTGTGATCCAAAATTTTCGTTCTTAGTTGAAACAAAGTTGTTTGGTTTTACAACAAGCTCTCCACTAAAATTAAAAAGCTTAGACAGTACAATTGCAACTTTTTTCCGGGTCTCTTCTTTTAAAAAAGTTGGACCCACAAGCGAATTTTCATTAACGAGTAAGACAATTCTTTCTTTTGTGTACTCGTGTGGAATGATTTCTTCTAACTTGCGCGCTTGAAGCGGTTTTATTTGTTTCCAACGATCAACAAGCTCCTTCCAACTTGCAGGAAAGTCTCTTACAAATAGAGAATCTTGTGGCTTTTCAGTTTCACTTGCGACTTCTATTTTTTCTTCTTCCTCTTTTACTTCTAAAGAATGCTCTGGAAGGGTCTCAAGAGGAATAACTTTGCTAACTCTTCTTTCTTCTGAAAGGCACCATGCTAAAAGATTATTTTCAAATATATAACGATCAAGAGTGGATTCTCTTAGGTCTTCTAGACTTTCAGCAAAAATTTTAAATAACTGGTTTAAATCCTGAGCGCTACACTTTAAATTTTTCAAACGTTCTAGTGCAGCTTCTTCTAAATCCCATTCTTCAAAATGGATTTTTTGGTGAGGAACTGCTCTCAACACAAAAGCATGTCTTGTTAATACAGCCATGTGGTTTGCAAGCTTCAAAAAACTAGAACCTTGCTCATCAAAAGCTTCTATTAAATTTAAACACTCTGCCCCATCTTTTTTGAGCAAAGCTTCTAGAAGATTTAGATATGAATCTTCTGTGAGACTACCTAATATTTTTTGTAAGGATGACCTTGTTAAGTGAGATCCTGAAATCGCTATAATTTGTTCTAAAAAAGTAAGAGCATCTCTTAAGGACCCTCTGCCCTCTCTTGCTAAAACTCGAAGCAACCCTTCTTCCCAGGTGATCCCTTCTTCTTTCAAAATAAATTCAATACGGCTTGTGAGATTGCCAAGAGAAATTTTTTGAAGTCTAAATGTTTGACAACGACTGACAACAGTCTGAGGAATTTTCTCAATCTCTGTAGTAGCAAACAGAAAAACTACATGAGGAGGAGGTTCTTCCAAAGTTTTTAGCAATGCATTGAAAGCACTGATAGAGAGCATATGCACTTCATCAATAATATAAATGCGGTAAATCGATCTTTGAGGGAGATAGGCTGTACTTTCTTTAAGAGCGCGCACCTCGTCCACACCATTGTTTGAGGCCCCATCGATTTCGATGACATCTTCATGGTTTCCAGCCGTTATAGCTTCACAACTATGACAAACACCGCACGGCTCTGGCTTTGTTTTTCCTTCGCAGTTTAGAGCTTTGGCATAAATTCTAGCGACAGATGTTTTTCCGATGCCTCTTGTCCCGCTAAAGATAACTCCACTTGGGATTCTATTTTGAGTAATACTTCCCATTAGAGCTAAGCTAACTGCTTCTTGGCCAACAAGCTCTTTGAAATTTTTTGATCGGTATTTACTTGCGATAGTCTGATAAGACAAGGCGAAACTCCCTGAAAGAAGGTAATAAAATTTCGCTCGGATGAAAAAAAGCCCACTGTGATAGCTAGATGACCCAAACACCTAGTCAGTCTACTACCGTTGCTGCCTTCCGGCTCTGGCGGTGTTCGCAGGTGACTACCATCTGGGATCTAGCTATCACGGTAGGCTCTTGCATCAACCATGAGAACAGAGGAGATACTCTAAAAACAAGCCTTGTCTATATCAAAAACTTGAGGCTATTGTAAATGGCTTTTTCAACTTAGAATAGAAAGAGACAGGCATTCTAGTAGTTTTCTTTAAAGCTTTTTGGCACATTTTGCGAGAAAGAGGAGAATGGCGTGAAAAAACCCTCCTTACTCAATATTTTTTTTCTTTTCGTGAATCTCCTTTTTCTTTTTCATGCCTTGCGTGATTATTCAAAATACCCAAACTATCTGAAACTTCTTAAAAGCAAAGAGGTTTTGGCAGACACTATTGAAAAACTTGGAGTGAAAAACAAAGATCTTGAAGATGAGATTGAGCGTATAACGAACTCAAAAAGCTATGCCCTAAAAGTTCTAAGAGAGCGCTACCACATCACAGAAGAAAACGAAAAAATTATCTTTTTTACGGACTAATCATAGATCTGTTTCTTCAGGAAGTTTCACCAAGATCCTGTATCATTCTTGTATTTAATATAGTCAATAATTGGCGCAAAATTTTGTAAAAACGGTCTAATATCCTTATATGTAGTATCGTTTGGAACATCTCTAAAATCAAGAGGTTGAGTTAGACACTCCATTTGAGAAGAGTACTCAAAAGGCTTTAGAGTAAGAGCTCCTGAGTCGATCACTTCTTTATCACTTCCGTAACTTGTAATCTTGCTGTCAGCAAAACGAATACGCTCAATCCATGGCTCCTTGGTCCCTAAGGCATAAGAAAAATGCCACTCAACTATGCGACCATTAAGACTTGCATGAAAAATATCTGTACGGATATTTTCCTCAAGACTTAAACTACCTTCAGCAATAGGTTTTGAAAGCATTGTGTGAGAACGAAAATAAGTATCTTTTTTTCCAGAAAAATTAGGATAAAAATTTGCAAGCTTCTCCTTTGTTAAACTTTGGAAAAATTTCTGTCTTGTTTCAGGAGAACAATCTGGCTTAAAGTAAGGGCGGGCTATTGTAGGGCCACTTATGTTATTTCCAAAGCCTGCACTATTCACATAGAGCGCAAAATCTGTGTCCTGAGAAAATTCAATTTTATCAGAGCTTTCAAACAACATATTTATAGTCATCATTCCGCCGTTTGTATACTTTTCCAAATAATTAGGCCCCTCTTTAAACACTTGTGCATTTAATGTAAAATACTCACCTAAATCTTCTTCCTGAGAGGGCCCTAAATCTTCAGAATTAAGTATTTTTGCTAACTCTCTGTGAAGCACAAAGTCTTGTGTGTAATGAACACCCTTCTCAATAAGACCGCGTACTACATAACTAGTTGATCGCCAAAACCCATTACTATTTGAACGGTAGACAAGCCTCACACGCCACTGATCAACACCATCTTCTTGAATCTTGCTATACAAAACGGCATAAGCGCGACCTCTGCGATAAGTCCTTTGAGATAAATAAAAATCTTTGCCTTCAATCTTAACACCCTGCTTTGGCGGAAACTTGCTTGCCACATCAAAAGCATGTTGAGCAAGTTTTTGTGAGAGGGTCTCAGGCTGATCAGTAGCCTGATCTTTCATACTTGCTAAAATTTCATCAACTATAGCCTGAGAAAGAGGAGCAGGAGCAGCGGGAATGTTTATGTACCACGTTTTGTTTTCAGTGCTTTTTTCTTCTTTGTCCCCTTCTTTTAAAACTAGCTGAGCCGTGATCTTTCCATCTTCAGCTTGTTCCGGCCTCTCTAATTGAAGTTTTGAACCTGTTGTAACTTGAATATTTTCTCCATCTTTTTTCCACTCTATTGTCAAACCTAAGTTCTTCAAATTTTCTAGATTCACACTATTTTTGGGATGAAAGCGATGATCAGATGGAGGGTCTAGAAGAGTTAAAAAAGAAAGATCCTGAGACACAGATGTTCTAGCAGTGTCTGAAGTAGAGCATTCTTTTTTATCTGAACAATAGAGTTTCAATTTTGGTTTAATAAAAGTGTTGAAGTAATACTCTACAACTTCTTTTTGTGTAGCAACCTCAAGAGAAACAGTTCTCTGAACAGATTTATCCTTATAACTGAGTATAAATGTAATTTCTTTTTTATCAGAAGTCCTATTTGCTAGTTTAAAAATACCTTTGTCTTTATCAATTTGAGCCCAAGAATCCGGATTCTTATAGACAAGAATGAACCCTGTTTTGGCCACAGGAAGTTGTATCTCTTCTTGCAAAAGAGCGTATTTTAAACTTTTGAGTTTCTCTTCAATATTTTTTACTTCAGGTTCAATGTTTATATTTTCAGAGTAAGATGGAGCGTTATTAAGCTTACAAGAAGCTATATAGCCCTTCCAATTTAGATTGATCGTTTTTTTACGACGTCAATAACAGTTTCAAGTGGATTATCAACAGCCTCTAAAAATCTTTTCTTCAAATCATTTTTCAAAGGAAACCAAGATTCTTCTATAGGATTTAAATCTGGGCTGT
>CANFEH010000081.1 GCA_947445855.1 Zetaproteobacteria bacterium | reverse complement strand
TTATGAAAACATTCAGAAAAATCTCTACCTGATGTTCTTACCTGCACTCCTTGCTGAAATGAAACCTCACGAGGATCTTGATTCTATTTTAAGTGTTTTATCATCCTACGGATTTTATATTAAGACTCACCCTCTTGCAAAAGGACAAACACAACCTCTTTTATCAAAGATAGAAGAAATGCGCTCAAAACTATCCTCTGAAAGAAAAATAGAACTTGATCTTTTTCTTGAAAAACTTCTTAGCTTCATAAACTACTTTCACTCTTACAAGAGTGAAATAGCTGAATCTAGCACAACAACGATTGCTCATGAGCTTGCTACAATTTTACAAAGAGTTAGTTTAAAAAATAGTCCTAATCAAGCAAGAGTCGAAGAATTTAAAAATATCTTATCAGAAATACTTCCTCGTATTCGTGAGGCTAAAGAGTCCGGATACTTTATGGAGTTTGTTCTAAAATGGGATCCACAAAATAGAAGAATGTCTGGAGGACTACTCTCTCAGATATTCACACTTCCACTCGCTTCTAAGACGACAGGTCGTTTTACTCAATGGATTGAACTGATAGAGAGAGCTTGCTTTAGAGAAACCACTCTAAAAAAAGGAGGAGATCGCGGTTGTAGTCAATTTGGCGGAGGATCATACTCACTATCAGGAACTGTGAATAACTTTAAGCAACTGATTCGAGGCGTCACAAAAGCTGTTGAAAAAACAAAAAATTACCCACAACTACAACTTATAGCTCCATCTGAGCTTGAAGAGTCTCCTGAAATTTTCTTAAGTAAGCTTATTAGCCCAGACGAAAATTCAGTAAGACCCTTTTTAAGTCTTCCTGAAGGAGCTGAGCTCACAAACACAGAACTACGACTTGTTGAGTTTATAAAATCCCTTCTACGCATAGCTACTACTACAAAAGAGACAGCTCCTGGGTAACACTTTTTTTTATGAAATATAAAAAAAACCTAAAAAAACCGCTTTTTATAGCATCATTTATATTTAAAAACCAATCTTCCTCATCATCCTACCAACTTTTTCTTCTACCTGAAAATCTTCTAGGAGTGGTGAAGCATGATGTGGTTTTGTACGTGCATCCAGCACCAAAGACCCTTCACACCCCCAGTGCTTAAATTTTGTGAAACTTCCCACTCCGTAAACATCATGGGATGGATTAGAACGAGTAAAAGTGACCCAAAGAAAATTAGAAAACTTCTCAGCAACAAATTGACTATCATCCACAAGAACAATAAGAGGATAGCTCTGTGCTATTTTTTGTGGAATTTTTTCAAGATCTCTTTTGATTTTTTCTTGTTCCTCTTCATAATTTGTAAAAGCGGGAAGACTGACAGCTACCACACCAGGCATGACAAGAAGAGGATTCTTCCAAATATCAGGAAATGGAAAAGACAGAAACTCTCGACCTAAATTTCTTATTTTATCACCGCACGTTGTGATAATAAGCTTTGATCCTTTGTTCAGACTCTCCCCTGAGTAATCAAGGGTGTCTACTGTGACTTTTGTTTGAAAATGCAGGTCTCTTCTAAAATCTACCCTTTCTAACAAGTGAATAAAAAAATCTTTGATTTCTGAAGCCCTTAAGTTTTCATTATCTTCCCTTGCTACTAGAAAAAGATACTTAGCAAGAGAACATTGACCAAAGCCAAGAATGGAATTGCTCTGTGTCATCAGTTCTAAAGGCTCTCTTTTTCTGTATGGGACATACCTCTCACTACCAATGGCAAGAAGAAGTGGATGCACCCCTGCCTCGTCCACAGCATGGAGTTCTTTTACCCCTGGAATTTCTGAAGGAACAAGAGAATGAGTGAGGCTATGAATAAGAGCGCCAAAACAACTATCCTCCTGGGGAGGACGTCCCACCACAGTGAATGGCCAAATAGCATCTTTTCTGTGATAAACCTTTGTCACCTCAAGATAAGGAAACTCATGCTCTAAACTATAGTACCCAAGATGATCGCCAAAAGGGCCTTCTCTTTTTGTTTTCCGTCCTCTCACCCAACCAAGAATACAAAAATCAGCATCCGAAGAAATTACATGCTCTCCCACAAGACTATACCGAAAACGTCTTCCTCCAAGCATCCCAGCAAAAAGAAGCTCACTGACACCTTCTGGCATAGGCATCACAGCAGCAAGAGCATGAGCTGGGTGTCCTCCCACAAAAATAGTCACAGAAAGATCTTTTCCTTCTGATAAAGCCTCACTATGATGCACACCAATTCCTCGATGAATCTGATAGTGAAGCCCAACCTCTTTATCCTTCACATAATTATTTCCGTTCATCTGCACCCGGTACATCCCTAGATTAGATTTAAGAATAGATGAATTTTTAGGAGAACGACTAAAAACTTGAGGCTGTGTTATAAAAGCACCACCATCCTCTTTCCAACATACAATTTGAGGAAGAGCGCTCACGGTTGTTTCTTTGTAAGCAACAGGAGACTTCGTCAGAGATATTTGTTTAGGCAAAGAAGAAAGCCCCACAAAAGGAAGCTTGAAGTAAGTAGAATAAGGGCGAAACCGATTCTTCCACATGGTCTTTAAAAACTCTTCTGGAGAAGCTTTAAGTCGCATAGCCTCTTTTACAAGAGGAAGAGTATCGCGAAAAATAAACTCAGCTCTCTCAACTGTACCAAAAAGATTGCTCACAGCTGGAAAAGAAGACCCTTTGATCCTCTCGAATAAAAGTGCAGGGCCTCCTGCTTCAAAAACCCTTCTATGAAGAGATGCCATTTCAAGATAAGGGTCTACTTCTTCTTTAATACGAAGAAGTCTCTTATTTTTTTCAAGATCGCTCACACACTCGGATAAAGAAGAATAACGCACGGTAGAAAGCCTTTTAATGAGAAATCCTGTTGCTATAGCATTACTTTTCATCACGAGCAACCAATCATAACAAATCCAAATTATGTTAACATAAAAGACGGGTAGTTTTTTTTCTCTTACAAAGGAAATTAAATGAAACAAAAATTGCTTTCTTCATCTTATTTCTTGATCGCTTGTTTGTGTCTTACGTTCTATTTGAACTCATGTAAAAGCTCAGAGGGAAGACAAAGGAGTGGAGGTGGAGGTGGAGATGAGGATAAAAAAGCTAATCTTTGGAAATACCAAGATGTCGTTCGTTTTCAAATTTGGCAACCTGAATACAAGGATAGGACAGAACAAAAAGGCTGGCAAGACTTCATAATAAAAAATGGAGAACCTCCAGCAAATAAAAAAGGTTGGTTTATTAGACAAGGGAAAATAGCTGATGAGAAAACACAAAAACGAAATTTTTACGTGGATTTTATTGCTGTGAAAAAAGATGACAACAAAAATGGTAATCTTTCTAGAAGTGAAATAAAAAAAGAAGAGCCTTTTTATCTCAAAACAAACACTCATTGTGTGGATACAGGTTATTGTTTTTTAGAGAGATCTCACTACCCCAATAAGCTTTTATTACAGCCTAATAATGATGTTATCAAATTTATCACCACAGAAAAAAATCATGACATAAAAGCAAATGCCTCTGCTGAAAGACTTGAGTTTTTTATGGAAGAAGATTCTATTGAATTTGGAAAACAGTTTCGTCTCTACACAGAGTTTGATAACGTAAAATATTTCTTAGCTAGCTATACTTCAGAAGATCACGATGGTGTTATTGAAACAACTTATCACAAAAGAATAGCTCTTGTAAGAAAAGATATTTATGAAACGTCTGATAAAAATTGGAAAAAAATAAAAACAGAATTCACATCTGGATTTAGATCACCACAAAAAGATGGTAAATATGCTAATAATCTAAAAGTAGAAAAATGTGACAAGAAATGCCAAACAGATAATAACCAACCTCACGGAGAACTTTCCACAAAAGAAGCTCTTTGTTCCACTAAGGACACTACTCTAAAGGATAAACCAGGAACAAGTTTTTGTTACCACGGTGTCAATAGGATAGAAGGTTTTTATGAAGCTGCTAAAATTGCACAAAAAGCATCTACGATTACAGGAGGAGCTGCAGCTATGCTTTTTACACTTTTTGGACAACCTGAAATATCAGCAGCCATATTGGGAGGAGCTGCTTTTATTAAGAAAACTGAACAAGCTAACGAACCAACAAGGAAAGCTCTTCGTTTCTCTTATGATGCTTGTCATGAAATTTGTTATGATACGTTGAAAAAGAATCAAAACGAATTTAATTCTTTTTATGAAAAGATGGCTAAACTCAAATCTTCAGAAGATGAGCTTGAAACATCAACTACTTCAAAAGATGATGTCAAGTGGAAGAAAAAAGATAACACAAATGTCACTATTCTCGAAGACATGAAAGCACAAGCAGAAAGCTTAAGTGAAGGCACAGAAGCTGCTCCTTTTGTACAAGCAGGAATCAAACTTCTTTGTGCTGTTATGAAAGATAAAGATAATGATGAAATAAAAACGGCTTGCGAAAAAATGTATCCAAAGTAGCTCTAAGGAGATCTTTCGCTTCGCTCAAAGCATGACAGGGCTTCGATCAAGATGACGCTACACACCAATTAATTTCATTTTTACCTTGGGCTTTTAAATACTCGTTTGTTTTTGAGAAGTGAGAACTCCCAAGAAACCCTCTGTAAAAAGAAAGTGGTGACGGGTGAGAACTTTCTAACACCAAATGTTTTTTGCGATTAATTTTTTTGCCTTTTGTTTTCGCATAGTTGCCCCAGAGAAGAAACACAAGATTTTCTTTTTCTTCACTCAAAACTTCGATCACTTTATCTGTAAAAGTTTCCCAGCCTTGTCCAGCATGAGAAGCAGCATGGTTTCTTTCTACTGTGAGAACAGAGTTCAAAAGAAGAAGACCTTGTTTAGCCCAAGAAGACAAATCTCCTTCCAAAGAATTTTTAATACGCAAGTCTCGTTCTATTTCTTTGTAAATATTTTGCAAAGAGGGAGGAGGAGTGACACCTTTTTCAACAGAAAAACAAAGACCATGAGCCTGGCCGTCACCGTGATAAGGGTCTTGACCTAAAATGACAACTTTCACATCTTGAAACGGAGCTAAATCAAAACTCCTAAAGATATTCTCCCCTTTTGGGAAAATCACCTTGCCTTTTTTCTTCTCGGCAGCAAGAAATTCTCTCAAGCTTTTCATGTAGTTTTTTTCAAACTCAAGCTCTAGAAACGATTTCCAGCCTTCTTCTAATTTTACGCTTCTTCTTTGTTGTGAAACTTCTAGTGTCATAGTAGGGTCCTAAGTGATTTTTCTTGAAACTTATAACAAAAAAATAAACTCCTGTGGAGGATTTTTTCCTATGACTCCTTCCATTCTTCGAGAATTCAGAGAAGGTGTTTTCATCTATCTAAAAGGTTTGAGATGGGCCAAAAAAAATCCTTTCTACCTTATGCTGCTTTTTATTCCTGCGGTTTTTGCTCTTTTTGTTTTAGGAGCAAGCTGGGGATTTCTTTTTTCCTATCAGAAGACTTTATTTGAGTGGCTCATATTCCAAAAGCCTGAAGGCTATCTCATGGCAGCTCTTTATTATTTCTTGAGAGCTGTGAGCTACCTAGTCTCTTTTATAGCAGGGGTTCTATTTTGTCTTCTTGTGAGCAATGTTCTTGCAGCCCCACTTTATGATTATGTTTCTTTAAAAGTAGAAGAAAATCTCATTGGAAGAAAACCAGAAGAACCCAGTCTCCTGGAAAGTTTAAGACTTATTCGCGAAGAATTAAAGAAATCGCTCTTTATTTTTATCGCATCGACTGTGCTTCTTTTGACACCAGGACTGAATCTTTTTTCTCCAGTGGCAACTGCTTTTTTTCTAGGCTCAAGCGTTTACGATTACCCCTTAGCTAGAAGGTCCTGGACCTTTCGCAAAAGATTGCTTTTTAACATACGCCATGGGGCTTCTATCATAGGTCTAGGCATGTGGCTATGTATCCCTCTTCTACAATTTCTTCTCATGCCTCTTGCTGTCATAGGTGGAACTATGTTAGCTACGGAACACCTTAAACAAAAATCTGGTATTAGTTCACCTTAGAAAGGACATCTCATGGCATCAAAAAAAGCTGTCGACTCATTAAGCGAAGCAAAAAAAGAAAAACTAAAAGCTCTAGAACTTGCTGTTGGTAACATTGAAAAACAATTTGGCAAAGGCTCTATCATGCGCCTTGGCAGTAGCGCTCAGCATGAACCTATAAAATCAATTAGCACAGGTTGCTTGTCTCTTGACTTAGCCCTTGGTTGCGGTGGTTATCCAAAAGGAAGGATCATCGAAGTCTATGGTCCAGAGTCCAGCGGAAAAACAACTCTTACACTTCACGCAATTGCAGAAGCGCAAAAACAAGGTGGCATCTGTGCATTTATCGATGCAGAACATGCTCTTGATACATCTTATGCTAGAAAAATTGGTGTAGACTTAGACAATGTTCTTATTTCACAACCTGACACAGGAGAACAAGCTCTTGATATCGTGGAAACTCTTGTAAAAAGCGGGAGTGTTGACGTCATCGTAGTGGACTCTGTAGCAGCACTAACACCTAAAGCAGAACTCGAAGGTGAAATGGGCGATCGTCACGTTGGACTTCAAGCAAGACTGATGTCCCAAGCTCTGAGAAAACTTTCTGGAGTTATTTCTCGCACAGATTGCCTCGTTATTTTCATCAATCAAATCCGTATGAAGATTGGTGTGATGTTTGGAAGTCCTGAGACAACAACAGGTGGAAATGCCCTTAAGTTCTATTCTTCTATAAGACTTGATATCAGAAGAATCTCCACACTAAAAAGTGGTGAAGAAGCTCTTGGTAACAGAGTTCGTGTAAAAGTTGTGAAAAATAAAATGGCAGCTCCTTTCAAACAAGCTGAATTTGACCTCATGTTCAACGAAGGGATTTCAAAATCAGGAGATCTCCTAGACCTTGCTGTAACTCATGATATTGTTACAAAATCTGGTTCTTGGTTTGCTTACAAAGAAGAAAAACTAGGGCAAGGACGAGAAAGTGTAAAAAAACTTATATCAGATGATAAAAATCTAGCAGAAAAAATCGAAAATGACGTAAAAGCCTATTTTGCTGCAAAAGAAGAAGCCCCTTCTCACGAAAAAGAAATTAAAGAGACAAAAGAGACAGAAACAGCAGATGAGAATGTTTTGAACTAGAGTGGACTTTTGCAGTAAGAGAATATCCCCCATTTTTATTTTATCCATTGCCTTTTAGCCTTAATAAAGAAATATTTCTTTTAAATTTTTTTAAATAAGGCGAAAGATATAAAATGGAAAAATCTTTTCTGATGATTTTAATGTGCTATCTTTTCTTTACTTCTGGAAAAAATCTATTAGCTTATGAAATCGAAAAACCATTTATGGATTTATTTTCTGATTTTACTGGAAAAAACCTTCACAACTCTGAGAAAAAAAAACTAAATGCTTCTCAAGTCTTGATAGATTCCATGAATTCAGGTGTGGAAGAAAATAAAGAAAATGGACCCTTGATCTTAATCATAGATTCAGATCTTTTTGTTTATACCAACAAAGGAGAAAAACTCCTAACCCTACCAATAAGAGCTGATAGGAAAAGTGGTTTTTTCGAAATGACAGCTATTTCACACATTGGACCTACCTTAGCTTACTATGCAAAAGCAAAAGAAAATGGTTCAAAACTATGGAGGAAAGGTCTTAGAGCACTTCTTATCAATGTAAAATCTGTTCAAGAATTAAATAGCCAAGAAGAAGATAACTGGATTCATCGAGTTGAAGCTACATCATGGGAACCATTTAAAAGCAAAATTCAAAATATGGTGGATTATGCTTTAAACTTAACAAGTCACTTTATAGAAGATGTTTTTGAAACAAACAATTTTGATGTAACTAAATTGGAAAAAGATTTTTATACCATTTCAAACGATAAATTCCCTGTTCCTTTTAATAATGTCATGATTGGCACATTCATGCTATCTGCCTTAGAATCACTTCACTCTATGCACGAGGCCTTTAAAACCTTAGACTTAGACTGGTCAAAAGCAAAAGTTCTTATAAAATTTATTCCAGGAAGAAATTTTACAGCAGGATTAAGCAAAGAAAATAACTGGCTTGTTCCTGTTCTTCAAACTTTATCTAATGGCTCTCTACAAGAAGATCGTATTTTAATTGCACCTTACATAGAAAAAACAAATGACTTAGGTCAAGAAATTTTGTCCCAAGAAAATCTAAACTACTACAAAGACAGTGTTTGGGGGAGTATTTATGCAAGAACAAAGATTGCTAAATCTGTGTTTAGATTTATACCGAGTATAGATTTTTCAGAAAAAAAAGAAGAGTTACCAGGTAACTATACTGTGACAAATAGTGATAACATAGAAGACTTTATACTGAGGCTTAAATTTTCACTAGAAAATCCAACAGAAATGCTTTCAAATACCGTTGCATTTTGGATGGCAGGAGAATACGCTGCTAAAAAAGGCATTCTAGAAGACATCGATATTCCAGGATTAACATCAGGATTCAAAAATAATCTTACAGAATACCCTTCTATAAACAATGACAATAAAGTTCTTATTCCACACCAAGTATTAGAAACTTCAGGCGCAAGAGAAATCACACCTTTTAAAATAAATGAGGATGAATACTTAGCTGTTCCTCAGCTTGCCTATGACAATCTAGACCTCCCACCAAATATGAATGGAGGAAAAGACGCTCATGTTCTAATTTTCAAGAAAAACAGCGAAAATAAATTTGAACTATACCAATCACTTCCAGGATTTCACAATGAAGGTGCTGAATTTTTTCAAATGAACGGAGAAAGTTACTTAGCTACCTGCTCTGTTGCTGTTGGCTCACAACCTCCCTACAACAATCATTCGACCCAATTTTTATATAAATGGGATGGAACTTTCTTTAAACAAGTTCAAGAGTTTAAAGCTTATGCTTCAAAAGCATGGAGCCATTTTAACCTAGACGGAAAAGACTTTCTAGCTTTAGCTAATGGAGTTGTTCTACCGAATAATAACGAAACAAATGATACAAGTTCTACTTTATTCCAGTGGGATGGTGAGAATTTTGAAAAATTTCAAAGCTTTGACA
>CANFEH010000080.1 GCA_947445855.1 Zetaproteobacteria bacterium | reverse complement strand
CAATTCCTCTAGAAGCAACGTCTGTTGCAACTAATGTTGTGATCATACCGAGTTTGAATTGCTTGATAGTTCTTGTTCTATCGTTTTGGCTCATGTCTCCGTGAAGAGCTTTGCTTTTAATTTTACGAGAGAGAAGTTTGTCTTGAAGAGTGTCCACATCTTTCTTAGTACGACAGAAGATGATAGATTTTTCCGGTTGTTCAAATTCCATAATTCTTAAGAGAGCAATTTCACGTTCTTTTTCAGAGATAACGTAAAAGAATTGCTCAATGGATTCGTTTTCTTGTTTTTCTCTATCAGTAACTAAAGCAATTTCTACTGGGTTTGTTTGAGCATCTTTTGCAAGTTTTTTAATAGGAGCTGGGAATGTTGCTGAAAAAAACACAGTGTGTCGAGAAGCTGGTAGATAAGTAAAAATTTTTCTGATGTCTTCGATGAAACCCATATTAAGCATTTCATCTGCTTCATCTAGGATGAGCATGTCTGGTGAAAAGTTTTTGATCTTTCCAGAATCGAGAAGATCAAGAAGTCTTCCTGGAGTTGCGATAACAGCGTTAGCTCCATCATTAAGAGCACGAATTTGAATGTCATAAGACTGACGTCCAATGATACAAGCTGTTTTGAGCTTTTTTGTAAAGCTACCAAAACGCTTAAATTCTTCTGCTACTTGTTCTGCAAGTTCTCTTGTTGGGACAAGAACAAGAACACCACTGATACGATTATGTTCAATGTGCTCAATGGCAGGGAGTGTGAAGGCAAGTGTCTTACCACTTCCTGTTTTTGCTTGAGCTGTCACGTCACGACCTTCGAGAAGGTGTGGAATACTTTCAATTTGGATAGGAGTTGGGATTGTGAAATTTTGCTTTTCAAGAGATTTTAAAATTGCGTCACAAAGACCAAGATCTTGAAAAGTTTTGGTTTCGTGATTGTTTTCGATAGAATCTTTCATACAAAGATACCCGTTTTAAAGTGTCATTAAAAATAATAGGCTTCTGCTTTTGGGCCGAACCTTATAAAATATAAACAGTAAGTTATTTAGAGGCAGACTCTAACACAGAAAGAACCCCACTACTAGGCGAATATCTTATGCGCCTAAAATTAAAGATTTTTTTGTTTTCCTTTAGTCTGAAAAAGAAGTTTTTTAGCTATCTTCTGAGGTAAATCGGCTGAATGGGCTCCGAGGTAGAGGGAAAAACATGTTTAGTCCTTGATGACAAACTTCCCTAGAACAAGCCCTACGAGAGACCAAGAAATAGCTACATCTATCAGATTTACAACCACATAAAGAGGAGGGTACCCCCACCAGTTCCAATCTCCAAGGATCAAAGAAGAGCTCCCAACAAGTCCTACAAGCTCTACAAACATGACTTTCTGAGCTAAAGTAAGTTTTTTTGTGAGCTCTAGGAGGAATGTGATAAGGCCAGATAGAAGGCAAGAAATAAGAAAGCTAACAAGCAACATATTTCCCATGCTAAAAGGCTTCCCATTTGGGTAAATCATCATTTTTGCAAAGGGGCCTGTTTCCATTTTTTGCATAAATTCTGCGTGATCATTTTTATCGTTTTTTTGATTATGATAAGGAATAAAGTACATGCCAGGTTCGCTAATTGTTGAGCGAATAGCTTGAGCCAATTCCGTTTCATTGCCTACAGGTTTCATATAAGCTTGGTGCCAACCAATAAGCATCCATGAAATATTCATCCAGAGAAAGAAAACAATCCCCCCAAGAAGACTTCCCTTTAAGTACTTCATATAAAATCCTTTTTTAAGCGTGTGTGAAAATCTAACTTTATTATACATGAATTTTTTCTATGAAGAACCTTTTAGGTCTTTCGATTAAAATTAGATTTTTTTTAAAGATCAAAAAGAATTCCTTGAGCAAAAGGTAAGCTATCTCCAAAGTTGAGTGTGTTAGTCTGACGTCTCATGTAGGCTTTCCAAGCATCAGATCCTGACTCTCTTCCTCCTCCTGTATCTTTTTCTCCACCAAACGCCCCTCCAATTTCTGCTCCTGAGGTTCCGATATTAATATTAGCAATGCCACAATCAGAACCCGAGTGGCTTAGGAATGTTTCTGTTTCAATGAAATTGTTAGAAAAAAGAGCTGAGGACAAACCTTGGTCAACATCGTTTTGAAGTTTGATAGCTTCTTCTACAGAGCCTGAATATGGCATGAGATAAAGAATAGGAACAAAAGTTTCTTCTTTCATCATGGGAATTATTTTTTCCAAAATGACAAGAGCTGGTTTTACGTAGCACCCCCCTTCGTTGTCTAGAGGTTCTCCTCCGTAGATTATTTCTCCACCCTCTTGTTTTATTTTTTTGAGAGCTTGTTGCATGGTGTTAACAGCATCTTTGTCAATCAGAGGACCAACATTGTTTTTTTCATCAAGGGGACTTCCAATGGAAAGAGACTTATAAGCTTTTAAAAGAGCATTTTTTACGGTTTTAAAATGGGTTTCATGAATAAGAGCTCGTCTTGTGCTTGTGCATCTTTGTCCACAAGTTCCCACAGCGCCGAAAACAAGCGCTGGTATAGCAAGTTTTATGTTGGCATGTTCGCTAACAATAAGAGCATTGTTACCACCTAATTCTAGAAGAGATTTCCCAAGTCTTGCAGCGACACGAGTAGCTACTATTTTTCCCATTCGTGTAGAACCTGTAGCTGATACGAGATCAACTCTTCTATCATCCACTAGAGGAATTCCTACATTTTCTACGGAACCAATTATCAGATTACATAAGCCTTCTGGGATTTTATTTTTTTTAAGAACTTTGGAGAGAAGATTAAAACAAGCAAGAGCTGTGAGGGGAGTTTTTTCAGAAGGCTTCCAAATAGTAGCATTCCCACAGATGGTAGCAATTGTGAAGTTCCATGCCCAAACAGCTATGGGGAAGTTGAAAGCTGAGATAATACCAACAACTCCAAGAGGATGCCACTGTTCATACATTCTGTGTTCCGGGCGTTCTGAGTGCATAGTGAGCCCGTGAAGTTGTCTTGAAAGCCCTGTGCAGAACTCACAGATGTCGATCATCTCTTGGACTTCTCCTTTTCCTTCTTGAAGACTTTTTCCCATTTCATAAGACACAAGAGCACCGAGGTCATCTTTATATTGTCTTAAGACTTCTCCGTACTCACGAATAAGAGCTCCTCTCAAAGGTGCTGGAATCTTTCTCCAGTAGAGAGAGGTTTCTTTTGCTTTGACAATCACTTTTTCATAATCATTTTTTGTAGCAGCTTCTACAAAACCGATCAATTTTCCATTCACAGGACTGTACGACTCGTAACAGTCTTTGCCTGAAGAAAAAAGCCATTCGGTTCCTGTGCTAATTCCTTTGTTTTTTGCGTGAAGTCCTAAGCGTTCTAAAATTTCATTGATATTCATAAAAGGAACTCACTTTGTTTTAATGGTCTGATTTATAGCTGTCTTCAAGCATTTTTTTGGGAGTAATAATTTTAATGATACACTCAGGGATCATATGAAAAATAAAACAAATCACTTTGTTTACAAGTCCATTGATGTGAATTCTTTTTCCTTTGATTACAGCGTCATAACCCTCTTCTACGACTCTGTCTGATGTCATCCACATAATCTTTGGAAATTTTTCTACTTTTTCTTTATTCCCAAGGACCTTGTGAAATTCTGTGTGTGTAAACCCAGGACAGAGAGCAAGAACGTTAACTCCATAAGGTTCTCCTTCTTTTGCAAGAGCAACAGAAAGGCTAGAGACATACTTTTTGCTCGCTGTGTAGAGGCTACCGCTATCTTCTGGCACAAAAGCAGCTATAGAGCTAACATTAACGATGTGGCCTTGTTTTTTTTCTTTCATAGATGGCATAACAAGATGGCAAAGTTTAGTGACATTCACCATCATAAGATTCATAAAATCATCGATCTCTTCCCAAGAGTTTCGACTGAATTTTCTTTTTAAACTAAGACCTGCATTGTTTACAAGGAAATCTATTGTAATGTCTTTGCTCTTTAGCTCTTTGAAGATTTCATCTGGGGTTTCTCTTTTAGAGAGATCAGCTTGAATGCTATAAGTTCGGACAGAGAATTTTTTTTCAAGCTCTTCTCCTATTGCTATCAGACGTTCTTTTCGTCTAGCACAGAGAACAAGGTTATAACCTTTTGCCGCTAATAGTTTTGCAAATGCAAGTCCAATCCCACTCGAGGCTCCTGTTACGAGAGCTGTTTTTTTCAACATAGCTTTCTGTTCCTTACATTTTTAATAATAAAGTTTTTTGAGTACAATTAAGCAAGGAAAAATGATAGACCTAAAAAAGTTTGACTATCTAATAAAGACTCTTGTTATCAATTAAAATTTGAGGCTTGTAAAGATCTGCCGAAAAGATTAATAAATTTAGTTATTACTCACTAACCCTTAGTACAAATTAGCGAAGGATTAGCTACTATGAAACAATGCACAACCTTTTTTTTATTGGTACTTATGAGTTCACACAGTCTATTTGCAAAAGAATCTGTTATTTACTTAGTTCGTCATGCTGAAGTTCTTTATAAAAATGGAAATAATAATCCTTCATTGACAGAAGTTGGTAAGGAAAGAGCTAAATCCCTACAAGCTTTTTTAAGAGATAAGCCTATTACAAAAGTCTTAGCGACAAGGTACAAAAGAACACAGGAAACAGCAAGTCCTACAGCTAGCTTCAAAAAAATTCCTGTAGAAGTAGAAGATTTAAATGAAAAAATTGTCGCAGAAATCCTCTCTCTTCAACATGAAGCCTTACTTATAGCAAGTCACTCTAATACGATTCCAAAAATCCTATATCTAGTAGGAGCAACAACAGAGGAATTGCCAGAAATCGATCACTCTGTTTTTAATAAACTTTTTGTTTTGACTGTTAAAGAAGAAAATAATTCTAAAATAGTAAGTCTTGAAGTGACAACTTACGGTATTTAAATTTTATTACTGCTTTTTTAGGGGGAGTCCTGATTGGACTTTCTACCTCCTTGTTTCTATTTTTACATTTCATAAGCCTGTTATTGTTTTTATAATTTCTATGTTTTTTGGTATGTTTTTTTATCACTCATTTTTTAAAGTTTTTGTTTTGAAAGAAAAATTATGAAAATCAAACATCTTTTTGATCCTATTACTTCCACGCTGACTTATATCGTTTATGATGAAGCTACAAAAGATGGTATTATTATTGACCCTGTCCTAGATTATGAACCTGCAGGGGGTAAGGTTTTTAAAGACTCTTTTGATAAGCTTTGTAAAGAGGTAGAGAGTTTGAAAGTGCATGTGAAAATGATTTTAGAAACTCATACTCATGCAGACCATCTTTCTTCTTCTCAATTTCTCAAAGAAAAATTTCCAGATGCTTGTCTTGCTATTGGTGAAAATATATGTTTTGTACAAAAAAAAATGGCAACTTTTTTGGGAATGGAAAACAGTTTAAAGCAAGATGGCTCTCAGTTTGATCGTCTTTTAAAAGAAAATGAAGTTGTGAGAGCGGGGAGTATTCAGTTTAAAGTCCTCTTCACTCCTGGTCACACACCTGCTTGTGCTAGTTATCTCTTTGGAAAAATTCTTTTCGTAGGAGATGCTCTCTTTATGCCTGACTACGGGACTGGTCGTTGTGATTTTCCGGGAGGTTCAGCAAAAGATCTTTATCACTCAGTGCATGAAAAAATTTACAAACTTTCTGAAGATGTGGAAATCTACACTTGCCACGACTATCAACCAGGTGGAAGAGAGTTACGTTTTAAAGCTTCTATTAAAGAACAAAAAGAAATAAATATTCACTTGCAAGAAACAACAAGCGAAAAAGAATTTGTAGAAAAAAAAGAAGCTAGAGATAAAACTTTACCCCCTCCAAGACTTCTTCTGCCTAGTATTCAAGTGAACATCAACGCAGGAAAACTTCCAGAAAAAGATAAAATTGGGAGAAGATTTTTAAAAATTCCTTTTTTTGAAGTTTGAAAGACAACAATGTATAAATGAAAAACTCTTCTCTTCCCTGCTTTAAGCTTCTATAGTATTCTCTTCTTACGTTCATTTTTATGTCTAACGATCTGTTCTACGATTGTCGAAAAAGGAAACACTATGAACCTTCATGAATATCAAGCGAAGTCGCTTTTTCGAAGCTATGGAGTAAAAGTTCCAGACGGGTATTTTTGTACAACCCCGGTAGAAGCTGAATTTGCTTTTAGACGACTTCATTCTCCTGTTTGCGTTGTAAAGGCACAGGTGCATGCAGGTGGTAGAGGCAAAGGTGGTGGTGTTAAACTGGTGAGAGATCCAAAAGAGTGCTACACAACAGCCGAAAAAATGCTTGGTATGAATCTTGTGACTCATCAAACAGGAGCAGAAGGAAAAATAGTCAGAAAAATTTATGTTGAAGCTGGTAGCGATATAGCAAAAGAATACTATTTAGCTATGCTTGTTGATCGAGAAAAATCCGCCATTTCTCTTATGTTCTCAAAAGAAGGCGGAATGGATATCGAAGAATTAGCAGAAACACATCCAGAAAAAATCATTACTCTTTCTGTTAACCCCATCACAGGACTTAGAAGTTTTCACTTCAATAAAATTTCTTTTTTAGCAGGTCTTGATAATAATGAGGCCACTCAACTAAAAGAAATTATCACAAAACTCTACCAATGCTTTCGTGAAAAAGATTTATCTCTTCTTGAAATCAATCCACTCATTGTCACAAAATCTCATGAAATGCTAGCTCTCGATGCGAAAATTTCTGTGGATGAGAATGCTCTTTATCGTCAAAGAGACCTTGAAGCTATGAGAGATTTCGATGAAGAAAACGAACGAGAAGTTGAGGCTTCTAAACACAAACTAAGTTATATTGGTCTTGATGGAAATATTGGTTGTCTTGTGAATGGTGCTGGTCTTGCTATGGCTACAATGGATATTATTAAACACTATGGTGGAGATCCTGCTAATTTTCTCGATGTGGGTGGTGGGGCTACTCAAGAAATGGTGACAAACGCTTTTAGACTAATCCTTCAAGACAAATCTGTAAAAGGTGTTTTCGTGAATATCTTTGGAGGGATTATGCAATGTGACATCATAGCAAAGGGAATTTGTGCAGCTTCGAGTGAGCTTGGTATTAAAATTCCTCTTGTGGTTAGACTAGAAGGCACAAACGTTGAAGAAGGTAAAAAAATTATTGCAACATCAGGACTCAATGTGATCATAGCAAGTGATATGGCTGATGGAGCTAAAAGAATTGTAGCAGCTTGTCGTTAGAGTTTCTGTATCTAAAAGTTGCTTTTTTTCTCAAAAAAGGATTTTAAAATTCATGAGTATCTTAGTTGGTAAAAATACAAGAGTGATCACTCAAGGAATCACTGGAAAATCTGGTCTTTTTCACACACGTCTTTCTCATGAGTACGCTCCTCGTTTTGTAGGTGGAGTGACTCCAGGAAAAGGTGGCTCAAAAATTTTAGATTTACCAGTCTTTGACACTGTCTATCAGGCAAAAGAAAAAACAAACTGTAATGCCTCAATGATTTTTGTTCCACCTCCCTTTGCTGCTGATGCTATTCTTGAAGCAATCGATAATGAAATAGAACTTATTATTTGCATCACAGAAGGTATTCCTGTTCAAGATATGCTACCTGTGAAAAGAGCTCTCGAAGCTTCGAAAAAAAGTCGTTTGATTGGCCCCAACTGCCCAGGAGTTATCAGTCCAGATTTATGTAAAATCGGAATTATGCCAGGCTACATTCACAAAAAAGGAAATATTGGCGTCATTTCAAAATCAGGAACTCTCACCTACGAAGCTGTTGGACAGACTTCTGCTCTTGGTCTTGGGCAATCGACATGTGTTGGTATTGGTGGAGATCCTGTGATAGGATCTACATTCATAGATATTCTTGCTCTTTTTGAAGAAGATGATGAGACAAAAGCTATTATTATGATTGGTGAAATTGGAGGGGATGCAGAAATTAAAGCAGCCCAGTTTATTAAAGATAATATTAAGAAGCCTGTAGCTGCCTTTATTGCAGGGCAAACAGCCCCAAAAGGAAAGCGTATGGGACATGCAGGAGCTATTATCTCTAATGGCAAAGGAACAGCAGAAGAAAAGATAGAAGCTCTCAGAGCTTGTGGTGCTGCTATAGCACCGACTCCTGCAGAAATAGGATCAACAGTACTCAAACTACTTGAAATACATTATTAAATGCTAGGCATCAAACGCTATAAAAACTACACTCTTGATCTTTGGGTTGGAAAAGAAGAAGATTTCTTTTGTGATCTCATGATTTTTTTAGAAGTTTCTTTTTTAGAGAAAAAAAGAGAGTCTCTAGAAACGATCACATTAAAAAAAGAAGATATTTTAGAAGAAGTGCTTTTTTTTAGACAGAATCTAAGACACCTTGTTTTTGTTTGTCCTTTTGAATTAGACACAGAGTCTTTTTTAGCAGACCTAAAAAAAAGTTTAGATTTTTCTAAACTTCCTGAAAAGCTTAAAAGAATTACTTTCATCACAGAAAGTCTTGAAAAATACGACCAACTTCACGAGAAGATCTCAGAGATTTTTTAAGTTATGCCGATTTATAAAAATTTTCATTTAAAAGACCTTAGTTACTATAAAACAGGTGGATTTTGCAAAAAACTCTATCAACCTCAAAATGAAAAAGAACTAGAAGAAGCTTTAAAAGAAATTCACAAAAATAGTGAAAAATTTTTCATTTTAGGTGCTGGTTCTAACTCTCTTGTGAGTGATGAACCTTGGGATGGATCTGTTTTAAATTTAGCTGAAATGAAAAAGCTAGAACTTAAAGATGATTGTGAGATTGTAGCAGAGGGAGGGGTTACAAATTTTGCTCTTTCTGAATTCGCTCTCAAAAATGGTCTTGGAGATGCAGCTTGGATGTATGGTTTGCCAGGTTCTCTCGGGGCTACTGTACGAATGAACGCTCGTTGTTATGGAGGAGAAATTTCTCAAATTGTCACAAGGATTGTTAGCTTCGATGAAAATGGTATAAAAAAAATTTATACTAATACGCCCCATGAAAAAAAAGTTTTTTCTGGCTACAAAGATACAATCTTTATGAAAAATAATGAAATTATTTCTGAAGTTACAGTGCATCTTAAGTCGCAAGATAAAAGAATCCTAAAAGAAAAAATGATTTCTTGTTACGAAGATCGCAAAAGTAAGGATCAGTACGAGTGGCCTAGTTGTGGTTGTGTGTTTAAAAATGATTACAGAAAAGAAGTGAGTGTCCCTTCAGGCCTTCTTATCGACTCATGTGGACTCAAAGGTGCATCTATTGGAGGAGCAGTCTTAAGCGAAAAACACGCTAATTTTGT
>CANFEH010000079.1 GCA_947445855.1 Zetaproteobacteria bacterium | reverse complement strand
GCTTCTTCTTGTGTTTCAACTTTATCACTAAGAAGAGTGTTACGCAAAGAAGAGTCTGCATCCACACCGTCGATACAAAGAAAATAAATTTTTTCAATTCTATTTTTTTGAAGAATTTCTATATGAGCTTCTTCAAGAAGGGTGTTACTTGGGATAAGAATCTCATCCCCAGACATAACATGTGCTGCAGTCACTTTCCCAACTACGTAGTGAAGAGGAACCTTGTGCTCAGATATACGAAGATCCTTAAGTTGTTTAATAACACCAACAGAGATACGACGACCTTTACCTGCGATCACATCCCCTGTGGATGGATCTATAATATCAAACTCTGAACGTTGACCCCTGATACGAGCATAGTCTAATTCTAAAACAGCGAACTCCCCTTCTAGTGTCACTTCTTCCGTACTATAGAAATACTGAAGAAGTTCTTCTGAAGAATAACCCAAAGCTTTTAGAAAAATAGAAACATGCATTTTTCTTCTACGGTCAATACGCACGTGAAGAATATCTTTTGAGTCAAACTCAAAATCTAACCAACTTCCTCTGTAAGGAATCACACGAGCTGTGAAAAGAAGTTTCCCTCCTCCCACTGTCTTCCCTTTATCGTGGTCAAAAAACACCCCAGATGAACGGTGAAGTTGAGAAACAACAACACGTTCTGTCCCATTAATAACGAAAGTTCCACTTTCTGTCATAAGAGGCATTTCACCAAAGTATACTTCCTGTTCCTTTACGTCCTTAATGGTCTTTTCAGTACCATCCCCTTCCGTTTCCCAAAGAACAAGACGCACAACAACCTTCAAAGGAGCTGCGAAACTCATTCCTCTTTGCCGGCACTCATCTTCTGCATATTTAGGTTTCTCAAAGCTATAGCTTACAAACTCTAAAGAAGCAGCTCCAGCGAAATCTTGTATAGGGAATATGGAATTAAAAACAGCTTGTAAACCGATGTCTTCTCTTTTATCACTTGCAACATCGAATTGAAGGAACTGACCATAGCTTTTCTTTTGCACCTCTATTAAATAAGGGTGATCGATGGATGGCTTAATCTTTTGATATGATTTACGCGGGCGCGTACAAGAAGCTGCCATTACGGACATAAAAAAACTCCAGCAAATAAAAAAGAGTAATCCACACGAAGTGGATTACTTGTAGAAATCTACTCTCAAGCTAAACGGATACAAATGCCCGAATAAGCTGTGTGCAGACTGCTCCTATTAGGCTTTTTTAAACCCAAAAGAAACGAATCTGCACTGCGTCTTTATTCTCTTTATTGCGATCAAGAAACAATTGTTACTTGATTTCGACAGAAGCACCAGCTTTTTCAAGAAGGTCTTTCATTTTTGCGGCTTCATCTTTAGAAACGCCTTCTTTAACATTCTTTGGAGCGCCTTCTACGAGATCTTTAGCCTCTTTAAGACCAAGACCTGTGAGTCCTCTTACTTCTTTAATCACATTGATTTTTTTCTCACCAGCAGCTTTAAGAATAACTGTGAATTCAGTTTGTTCTTCAGCAGCTTCAGCAGGAGCAGCAGCAGCAGCAGCAGCAACAGGAGCTGCTGCGCTTACACCAAATTTTTCTTCTAATACTTTTACAAGGTCAGCAGCTTCAAGAAGAGTGAGTCCTTCTAGGTATGAAACAACTTGATCTTGAGTTAACTTATTTGACATTTCTATTCTCCTAACATCCAGGGTGATTAAAGTTTAATTTATATTTATTTAAGAAGCCTTCTGATCTTTGATCGCTGCAATTGTGCGAACAAGCCCTGAAGATACTCCGTTAATAACAGTTAATAAGCCTCTGTGTGGTGCTACCAAAGTACCAACAATTCTGGCTAACAATTCTTCTTTAGAAGGAAGGCTCGCTAAAGCTTTCACATCTGCTAGGGTTATCTTTCTTTCATCAAGAACACCACCTAGGATCACTACTTTTTCATGATCTTTTGAGAACTTAAGAAGCTCTTTCGCTCCAGAAGCTACATCTCCGTAGAAATAAGCAACTGCGATTTGCCCTTTTAAAAAGTCTCCGATTTCTCTCGACTTAGTAGCTTCGCCACCGATAGCTTTTCTTGCTAAAGTATTCTTAATAACTTTAAGCTCACAACCAGCGTTATGAAGAACAGCTCTCAGTTCAGCAAGCTCGTTGGCTTCTACACCTTGGTATTCTGCAACGACAGCAGCAGAAGCTTTATTAAAAGCTTTTTCTATTTCTGCTCTCAATGCATTTTTGGTTACTTTTGATTTTGCCATGATATTATGACCTCTTACCTAACTTCAAATTACTCTTAAATTAAAGCTGAACAATCAACTTTAAACCCAAGCCCCATAGTGGCAGATACCGACATCTTCTTTAGGTAAGTACCCTTTGAAGAGGAAGGCTTAAGCTTTACAATTGTTTCCACGAGCGCTTCGATGTTCTTCTTGAGATCATCCACAGACATTTCAACATGACCAACACAAGCGTGTACAATGCCAGCTTTGTCCACTTTGAACTCAGCACGACCAGTTTTAGAAGCTTTTATCGCTTCAACTACATCAAATGTAACAGATCCAAGCTTTGGGTTCGGCATGAGGCCTCTTGGTCCAAGAATCTTACCAAGACGACCAACAACAGCCATCATGTCAGGAGTAGCAATGATTTGATCAAACTCAAGCCAACCACCTGTGATTTTCTCAGCAAGATCATCACCACCAACAAAGTCTGCGCCTGCTTCTTTTGCATCAACAGCTTTTTGACCTTTAGCGAAAACAATAACACGAACCTGTTTACCTAAGCCCTTTGGAAGAACACAAGCTCCACGAACGTTTTGGTCTGCATGTCTTGGATCAACTCCAAGATTTAAGCTCACATCAAGAGCGCCTTTAAACTTACTAAAAGAAGTTTTTTTTGCATTCTCAACAGCTTCGGCAAGACCATAGAGCTTGCTTTGGTCCACAGACTCAAGCAGCTTTCTGTACTTTTTACCTCTTTTTGCCATTTTTTTCTCCTTGTAGTTCAAACGGTTCTCTTTGCAACAGAAGAAAACCTCCTACATTTTTTAATGTTTTGTTGCATTCGCTTGAATAACTTCAAACTCACTCTAAGGATATTTTTTCTATCCTTTAACTTCGAGACCCATGCTCCTAGCAGACCCTGCTATAATCTTGAAAGCACTTTCTTCATCATACGCATTCAGATCTTTCATCTTTACGCGTACGATTTCAAGAATTTGCTCTTTCGTCACAGAGCCAACCACTTCTTTCCCAGGATTTTTAGCTGCACTTTGAAGTTTTGCAGCTTTCTTGAGAAGATCAGAAGCGGGAGGACTTTTCGTAATAAAAGAGAAAGACTTATCAGCATACACTGTAATCACAGTCGGAAGAATAAATCCAATCTGCTTCTGAGTTCTTGCATTAAATTCTTTGCAAAAACCCATAATGTTGACACCCTTAGGACCCAAAGCTGTACCAACAGGAGGTGCTGGGTTAGCTTTTCCTGCAGGAATCTGAAGTTTAATAAAACCACTAATCTTTTTAGCCACAACAAATCTCCGTTACACTTAACCTACAATAATGCTAAAAACTCTTAACCTACCAAAATAAAATGATTTCTTTAGAGTTTTAGCTAGAGAGTGGCCCTCATGGGTCATCTCTTTGAACGCTTTTTCGAGCTAAACCTAGCTTAGACGTAAGTCATAGGTTCGCGATTGTATACCATTTGATTAAAAAACTAAAGTAAAAAAACAAAAACTAAGAAAGTTTCTTGATTTGGTTATAAGAAAGATCTACAGGCGTCTCTCGTCCAAAAATAGAAACTAAAACTTTAACCTTCATTTTCTCAGGACGAACCTCTTCAATGATTCCATCAAAATTACTAAAGGGCCCATCCATAACCCGAACAGACTCCCCTCTTTCATATGTCACAACTTCTGGCTTAGCATTTTTCTTCTGGGTCTCAGAGTTAATCATACTAAGAACTTCTTCATCCTTCATCGGTTTTGGTGACTTACGGTCCCCGACAAAGCCTGCTACCTTTTGAATAGCACTGACACACGCAATAGAACGATCTGTAAGATTCATTTGAATAATGATGTAGCCAGGATAAGAAGTTTTCTGAACCTGTTTCTTTTCACCACTTTTCAAAATTTTTTCTACTGTCGTTTTCGGAATAAATATTTCTCCGAAATCTTCTTCTAAACCAAGCTTTACAATACGCTCAAGCAACTGGTGTTTCACAGTTTCTTCTGAACCAGAGTAAGTGCTCACAATGTACCACTTAAACTTAGGATTCATTGGGGTTAAAATTCTTTGGAGCTCTTTTTCTCTAGAAGAGTCGACACTTTGTTCTTCGGCTTCTTCATCTATTTTTTTTGATTCTTCTTCTGTCATAATTCTCTCAATGTTATTTACTAAATATGTGAGGGATTTTTTTCAATCATTAATGAGGAAGCAAAATTTATACTTCACAAAAGAATATTAGATTTTGGAAATAAAAACCTAAGATGGTAAAAACATCTTAAGAACCAACAACCAGATAGAGTCAAAAACAAAAAGAATCACAGAAAAAATAGCCACAACAACCGCAACGATCAGGGTCATTTTTTTTGTATTTTCAAAACTTGGCCATCTGACTTTACGAACTTCAGCAATAACACTTAGGTGATACTCTCGTCTGGCTTCATTTCGTGCATAAGCAAAAACAGCTAACACACCAAAAGTTGCAGAAGCTATACCACTAAATGCAGGGTAAAACTGGTCATACCTCTCTACCCACATGGTATAAACACCTAATGTATAAATTGCCTGATAGAAAACGTAAGCAACCACCAAAACGAGCGCTAAATACGAATAAGCAAGCCAGGCGGAATCACTTTTAGTCATCTCAAACCCTCATCTGTTTAGGGATATATCTTGAAAAAACTCTTTTATATATAACTAAAAACTGCAGGCGAGGAGGGACTCGAACCCACAACATGCGGATTTGGAATCCGCCGCTCTACCAATTGGAGCTACTCGCCTATAATAAAATAAAAAAAGAAGGCTCTCTCTAAAGAGATGTTAGAAAAAAAGAAAGAGCCCCCTCATTAAAAACGATTATCTCGTCTTATTTAATAACTTCAGACACAACACCAGAGCCAACTGTACGGCCACCTTCTCTAATCGCAAACTTAAGATTTTTATCCATAGCGATCGGTGCAATCAATTCAACTTCAATATCGATGTTATCACCTGGCATAACCATCTCAACGTTTTCTGGAAGTGTAACAGCACCAGTTACGTCAGTTGTTCTAAAATAGAACTGTGGTCTGTAACCTTTGAAGAATGGAGTATGACGTCCGCCTTCTTCTTTAGTCAAGATATAAACTTTAGCTTTGAACTGTGTATGTGGAGTGATTGTTCCTGGCTTAGCAAGAACTTGTCCTCTTTCTACATCTTCTCTCTTTAGACCCCTGATAAGGATACCAGCGTTATCACCAGCTTGACCTTGATCAAGAAGCTTTCTGAACATTTCGATACCTGTACAAGTTGTCTTTTGCGTTGCTTTAATACCAACGATTTCAACTTCTTCACCAACTTTAACAACACCAGTTTCAATACGGCCTGTTACCACAGTGCCGCGACCAGAGATAGAAAAAACATCTTCGATCGGCATAAGGAATGGTTTGTCAAGGGCACGCTCTGGCTCAGGGATTGTTTCATCGCAAGCTTTAATGAGTTCAATAACTTGCTTTGCTCCAGCATCATCTACATTGCTTGAGTTAAGAGCATTAAGAGCTGAACCTCTGATAACAGGAATGTTATCACCATCAAAACTGTAGCTAGAAAGAAGTTCACGAACTTCCATTTCTACAAGATCAAGAAGTTCTTCATCATCAACCATGTCGCACTTGTTAAGGAATACTACAATATTCTTCACACCTACTTGGTTAGCAAGGAGGATGTGCTCACGAGTCTGAGGCATAGGACCATCAGTAGCACTTACTACAAGAATGGCTCCGTCCATCTGAGCAGCACCTGTAATCATATTCTTCACATAGTCAGCGTGACCAGGGCAGTCTACGTGAGCATAGTGACGTGCGTCAGATTCATATTCAACGTGAGTTGTAGAAATCGTAATCCCACGCGCTTTTTCTTCCGGAGACTTATCAATCTCATCGAAAGCCTTCACTTCACTACCGTGAAGCATTGCCATTACTTTTGTAATAGCAGCAGTAAGTGTTGTTTTACCGTGGTCAACGTGACCAATAGTACCAATGTTTACATGCGGTTTTTTTCGCTCAAACTTTTCTTTTGCCATCTTTTAAATTCCTCCAAAAAGATCACTAAAATTAAAAAAAAATTAGTGTTGACTAACTTCCCTTGTGGCTTGTTTTCTTGAATAACTACTCATGCTACCCTCATTTGGGAAAACATTCAAGCAATCTTCGCTGGAGCCCGGAACCGGAGTTGAACCGGCGACCTCGTCCTTACCAAGGACGCGCTCTACCCCTGAGCTATCCGGGCCCAAGAGCCATAACACCCGAAGCTGCCTCACAAATTCAAGTTTTGCATTGACTTGCGTTGTCGCACTTTTTTCGCATCTTCTTGAATTTATGAGAGAACTTTAATTTACACTTCATAAATCCGTATTTTGATTAAGCTTGAAGTTTGGAGCGGGAGACGGGATTCGAACCCGCGACCCTTAGCTTGGAAGGCTAATGCTCTAGCCAGCTGAGCTACTCCCGCGCTCTAGAATTTATCTCTATTCATTCAGAGTTTAAAAATAAATCCTGAAAAAACAGTCTAAATATGGTGGAGGGGATAGGATTTGAACCTATGTAGACCGAAGTCAGCGGGTTTACAGCCCGCCCCCATTGGCCACTCGGGCACCCCTCCTTAAACTTCAATGGAGCTGGCTATAGGAGTCGAACCTACGACCTGCTGATTACAAATCAGCTGCTCTACCAACTGAGCTAAGCCAGCTTAACAAGGAGCCCGATCACACAAATCTAATTTTTAAAATTAAACTCGGTATGAAGCCAGTGTGATATATCAATAAATTTGAAAGGTCAAGTACTCTTCAGGGCATTTTTACGCATTTGATGAATGCGGTCACAAAAAATCCCCGCTGCTACGGAAACATTGAGAGAATCTAGAGCTACCTCTGCTCCATCAAGAAAAACAAGCCAATCACAACTCTTTTCAACACCGTGAGAAAGTCCCTTCTCCTCTGAACCTAAAACAAATGCTAAATTTTCTTCTGCGAGAGAAACTTTTATCTCTTCAAGAGGCTTTCCTTTTAAAGATGTTCCAAGAACCCAGAAGCTTCTTTTTTTGAGCTCCTCAATCACACGGCTTAAATTAGTCACGACCACAAGGTCAACAAGAGCAAAAGCCCCTTGAGCTGTTGCGACAGAGCTTCCAGTAAGTAAGACTTGTCTGTTTTTAGGAGCTACAACATGTTTGATTCCATAAAAAGCTGCTGTTCGTAAAATAGCACCTAAATTTCTTGGATCTGTTATGTGGTCAAGACAAAGAACAAAAGCCCCTTTGACACCTGCAAGGTCCCTATAAAGTTCTTCTTCTTCTTTTGTTTTAATGCGAACACTTGCCCAAAGAGGGCTGTGGCTAACAAATTCAGAACCTTCATTTTGCTCAAGATTATATTGAGCAGCAGGGATGAGTTTTTCATTTCCAAGAAAAGAGCTGAACTCTTTTAACTCGCTAGGAGGACGAGATCCTTTATAAACAACAAAATCAACGCTTTCTTGTTTATACTTTAGATACTCAAGGACAGCACTTAAACCTTCAACAACAAAACTTCCTGAGGTTTTTGCTTCGAGGGATGTTTTTACGCTCTTTGGCGCATGGTTTCTACTTTTATTCGAAAAAGCTTTTTTTTTATGTTCTTTCATTTTGTTTCCATCTTTTGGGGAGGCAATCGACCTTCCCCTTTAACATCTATTCCATATAAACGCAACTTGCGATAGAGATGACTCCTCTCTATCCCAATAGCATCAGCTGTTTTAGACACATTTCCTCTAAGACCTGTGAGTCGACGTAAAATAAATTCTTTTTCAAATTGAAGTCTTGCATCCTTAAGGCTCAAGTTGCCATCCCTTGCAAGATCAGATAAAGAAAGAGATTCACCTTCATCATGACTTGAAAAACCTCCAAATTCTAAGATGTGGTAATCCTCGATTTCATCTTCTGAGACCATCACAGAAAGACGTTCCATAAGATTTTTAACTTCTCTCACATTCCCTGGCCACGGGTACTCCAAAAGAAGACCCTCTGCGGAAGGAGACAAAGTCTTCCTCTGACAGCCGTGTTCTATAGCCACTTCTGCCAAAAAGTAATCAGCCACCATGAGCACATCATCTTCTCTTTCTCTAAGAGGGGGAACTTGCATGGGAACCACATTAAGCCTATAAAAAAGATCCTTACGAAAAGTCCCTTTTTTTATTTCTTCATCAAGATTTTTATTAGTAGCAGCAATGACACGAACATCTACAGAAATAGGACGATGATCCCCAAGCCTTTCAAAACTCTGCTCTTGGAGGATTCGAAGAATTTTTGACTGTGTACGAAGAGACATATCTCCAATCTCATCCAAGAAAAGAGTCCCCTTGTGGGCTAACTCAAATTTACCGAGCTTTGAATAATAAGCATGAGCAAAGGCCCCTTCTCTATAACCAAAAAGTTCACTTTCAATCAAATTTTCTGGAAGAGCCGCACAATTCACCGCAACAAATGGTCTATTAGCTCTGTTGCTACTTAGATGCAAATTAGCGGCTACCACTTCTTTGCCTGTACCATTTTCTCCTGTCAAAAGAACCCAGCTATTTCTTGGGGCTACAGCTTTAATTTGTCTTCTAAGAGCCTTCATACTAGAGGAGTATCCAATCAAATCTTTAAACTCTATAGAACTTGGGAACTCATCTTTCCTTGGGAATCCGAGTCGCCTAGAAACCTTTTCAAAAAGTTTTTCTACAGCTACTTGTTCTAAAGGCTTAAAAAGAACATCATCTACTTTCTCAAGCTTATTATGAGGTAAATGAAGCTCAAAACTAGGACGCAACAAAAGAACAAGAAAAGTCTCTGGACTAATTTGCTTGACCCTGTCAATAAACTCAAATTCTTCCCACTCATAAGTCTCTAAATCAAAAAAAATAATATTAGGACGCAAACGCTCAATGAGGAAGAGAGTTTCTTTCTCGAAACTCATCTGTGACACTTCCCAATGCAATAATTCTGAAACTTTCTGGAGAGAATTTTTTTCTGTCTTTTGACTTGCTACTAGAAGAGCTAGTGCTTTTCTCATGCTTCATGTATCCTCGAAAGAAAGTTATCTTTTAACCTCAAGAAAGCTT
>CANFEH010000078.1 GCA_947445855.1 Zetaproteobacteria bacterium | reverse complement strand
TTGAGGTGAAGGAAGATGGAACAACAAACAGTGTTGCGGGGGGTACTCTAGAAGAAGTTAGAGATGGTTATTTGTTCATTCTAACTAATCTCTATGCTTACTTTGGTGTGCCTATTGAGTTTTTTGAGTCTGGAAAGCCAGAAGCTTGGAAGCTAGAGTGGCTTTACCCTGGAGTAAAAGATAAAGAAGTCGCACTAGAAGCTAATGCTTTATTTAAAGTAACTCTTACTCCGTAAAGTTTTTTATTTTTCTACAACAAGCAGTTTTTTTTCTTTGTCATAAGACGTTGGAGTAACTCGTGTAATAGTTCCACTCTCAGGCTTGTAAGATCCAGAAAAGAGCACACTCAAATAGTTTCTTGATTTTCCAATGAGGCGAGTTTCTTTTGCTCCTTCCCATAAAACATCAAGAGGCTTCCCAATAAAGCTTTCAGCAAAACTTGTTTCTAGTTCTTCGCCCACTTCTCTTAATATTTTAGCCCTTTCTTTGATGAGCTTTTGCTCTAGGTGTCCAGGCATTCTCATAGCTCTTGTGTTCGGTCTTTTAGAGTAAGGGAACACGTGAAGGCTTCCAAGTTGGCAATCTTTAACAAACTGAAGGCTTTCTTCGAATTCTTCTTCTGTTTCTCCTGGGAAGCCTGGAATAATATCAGCACTAATGAGAGCGTCTGGAAAATATTTTCTGATACGCAAACAAGCGTCTTTATAAAATTCTTTTGTGTAGCTTCTTGCCATGAGAGTAAGAATTCTTTTACTTCCAGATTGAAGAGGAAGATGAAAATGTTCACAAAAAATATTTTTATGTCGACTGAGAATCTTTAAAAAACCCTCTGTCATATTAAGAGGCTCCATAGAGGAGATGCGAATTCTTTCAAGGCCAGTTGCTTTTAAAATTTTTGCAATGAGTGCTTCAAAAGAAATGCTCTCTTCTTTTTTGTCGTCTTTCAGATCAATACCGTAGTCACCAATATCAATTCCTGTGAGGATAACTTCTTGGATTCCATCTGCTGTGAGGTCTTCAATTTGCTTTAGGATTTCATCTGAGGGAACACTTTTTGAAGATCCTCTGGCATAAGGGATTTGGCAGTAAGCGCAAAAATTATTACACCCATCTTGCACTTTAATATAGGCACGTGTGCGGCTAATTTTATGGCTTCCAAAGAGAACTTTCTCGAGTTTAAACTGAGACTGTTTGTTGGCTGTCACAGCTTTTACTGACTCAGGTAGTAGAGAGTGGTCTTCTTTTTTTTTGAAAGCCTCACTTACGAGTGAGACAAGATTACTTTTTTGTTCGTTAGGAACAATATAGTGTGGTGTAGCGAGGTCTTCTAGCTCGCCTGAGTTGATTTGAGCGTAGCAACCTGTGACAACTCTGTAAGCTTTTGGGTTTTCTCTCTTGTACTTACGAAGAAGATAGCGTGTTTCTTTTTCAGCAGTGGCAGTGACACTGCAGGAGTTAATCACAAGAAGCTCAGCATCTTCAGGTTTACTCACAATAGTATGACCATTTTTTTCAAACTCTTTTTCAAGCATAGCTGAGTCGTAAGAGTTCACCTTGCAACCAAGTGTTTTTATATAAGTATTTACTTTTTCAGGGCTTGTTGCCACAAAGTCCTCATGGTTTGCGTGATAGTCATATAGAAACAAGATACTAGACTACTAGGCTATTTTTTGCAAGTTTCAAGAATTTGGGGCTAGTAAGTTAAAAAAAAATTCAGTAGTATCAGGGTTTTATCAAAGTTTTCTTGTGAAGAGAGGCTCACTGTGAAGCTGCAATACGAAGTACAAATGACAAATATTCCTAATGATCTTTATTTGTTTAGTGCTTGGCAAGAAGCTTATGTTAATCAAGCTACTTTTATTGGAAAAGCCCTTGATCTTGAAGAAATTAATAAAAATATTTTAGCAGGATCAGGTTCTCAAGTTTCCAAAGTAAGTTGTGCACTTTTGCCAGAGATTGTAAGTGAATATATTATTTTGCCAGTGGGTGCTACGCTTACACAGTTGTGTTCTCCAAAAATTGTTTCTAGAGGTGAGGTAGATTCTTCAAAACTTTTTGAATCCTCACTCACTATACCTGGACGGAACACAACAGCTTTTTTTCTTGTAAAAAATTTGCTTCCAAAATTTAAAGAGATTCATGAAAGCTGTCATGATGAAATATTAGCTTCTTTTAAAAAAGAAGAAACGACATTGACTCTCATGATTCACAGTACAAAATCTCTCGAAGAGGAGCATGGTTTAAAAGAAGTGGTTAATCTCTATGATCTTTGGGTAGAAAAAACAGGGCAAAAGCTTCTTCCACTTGGATGTCTTGTGGCAAAAAGAAGTCTTGGAAAAGAGAAACTAATAGAACTGACACAGTGTCTATCAAGATCTCTTTCTTATGCAGATGAGAATCAACCAAAAATTCTTGACTTGATTATGCAGCGTAGAAAATCTCAAAACAAAGAAGCTATTCTTCAAGGGATCAATGCTTGGGTCACAAATGAAACAAGAAGTATTTCTAAAAAAGGGGAAGAGGCTATTTTTTGTCTTCTTAAAATGGCATCTCCTGAATGTTTTAAGATATGGTCTCCTGAAGAGTTAATTTTTAATCCTAACATGTAGTGAGCTTGACTTTTATGTTAAGAGAACTTGGTTACTTATTTCTAATATTTTCTTTTGTGACAAGTCTTTATGGCTCGTGCAGTGGATTTATCGCTCAAATAACGAAGAAAAGGTTATTTCTTTTTTCTTCTAGAGTGGCCTCTTTGTATGGAACATTTTTTGTTTTATTAGCCTCACTTGTTCTTATATATTCTTTTTTGAACTCAGATTATTCTATTTTATATGTGTACAAAAATTCGAGTTCAGATCTTCCTTTTTTCTATCGAGTCAGTGCTTTTTGGTCTTCTCTTGAAGGGTCTCATCTTCTTTGGACACTTTTTTTATCTCTTTGCACGAGTCTTGCTTTGTGGACTTTTTCAAAGCAAAATGAAATATTTTTGCCACTTATCAGTTTTCTCCTTCAAGGCATTTTGGCTTGGATGTTTTTTTTAGCGGTTAGTTCTTCTAGTCCCTTTGAGCCTGCTTTCCCTGTTGCTATTCAGGGTCTTGGGATGAATGAACTTCTGCAAAACCCCTACATGATGATTCATCCCCCTTGTTTGTTTCTTGGGTACACATCTCTTGCTGTTCCTTTTGCCTATAGTTTTTCTTCTATTTGGATGGGAGAGCTTCCCAGAGAAATGCTTCAATCTATGAGAAGATGGTCTCTTGTCTCCTGGTCGTTTTTAACAACAGGTGTTTTTCTAGGTGGCCGTTGGGCTTATGTTGAGCTTGGATGGGCAGGTTACTGGGCTTGGGACCCTGTCGAAAATTCAAGTTTTATTCCTTGGCTTTTTGTAACGGCTTTTTTGCATGTTCTTCTTCTTGTTCGTCAGCATGGGAAACTAGCAAAACTTCTTTTTGTGTTTAGTTTTTTCAGTTTTTTCTTTTGTTTTTTTGGAACCTTTATCACAAGAAGTGGGATGATTAGCTCAGTTCATTCCTTTGCACAGTCTGATGTTGCAATGAGCTATCTTATTTTTCTCATAGGACTTTTTGTTGTTTTCCTTGTAACCTATTCTTTTAGAGGAAATAAAGAGTTGGAGCTTGAAAAAAAGAGTCTTCCTCGTTTTTATCAAATAGATTTTTTGATTCTCTGTGTCCTTCTTTGTGTGAGTTTTGTCGTTATCATTTTAATGGGAACTCTTTACCCGATTGTATCTGAGTATTTCACAGGGATCAGGTTCAGTGTGCAGTCACCGTATTTTAATAGTTTTGCACCATACATTGGTTTTTCTTTTATTCTTCTTGTTACTTTAGGGAATCTTTCAAAAAGAAGATCTTACCCAAAGGTTTTTAGTAAAAAAAATCTTTTAGTTCTTCAATTTATGACAGCAACGAGTGCGTTTTTGTTTTGTTTTTTTGGGGGTATTTTTGAAACAAAAGCTAGTTATTTATTTATTTTACAACTGGTTGGTGTGATTCTTTGCTTTGGTAGTTTTTTTCTTTTTCTTTTTGATTTTTTCAAAAAATACAAGTTTTCGAAACTTTCTTTTTTATCTTTTTTTCGAATAAATCTCGGATCTTTTGGAGCACTTCTTGCGCATTTAGGTGTTCTTGTCGCAATTCTCGGGTTTCTTGGAAACTATAGAGGACTTAGTCAGGTAAAAACGTTAGAACGTTTTGATATTTTTTCTTTTTATGGTTATGAGTTTGAGTTTAAAGGGCTAGAATTAAATCCTCAAGATAATACTCTACTTTACCAAGCTGTCACAGGGGTTACAAAAGATGATAAACTCGTTGCTACACTTTATCCGTCTAGAGCAAAATATCCAACCAAAGAGGATTTGATTCACGAGGTAGATTATAGCTCTACTTTTTGGCATGATATTTATCTGACCCTAGTCAATTTTGATCAAAAAAATGGAGAGTGGGTCACAATTGAGTTTCATATTAATCCAACAGTTCGTCTTGTTTGGGGGAGTTTGCTCTTTTTTATTTTTGGAGCTTTTTTCTCTCTTTTAGGTTTGAGAAAGGTGTCGAGATGAAACGGTTTCATTTTTTTACTCTTCTTTTTTTTCTTTTAAATCCTTTTTTATTTTCGTCTGATTTAGAAAAAATAAATAGTGACTTGAAAAGATTGTCAGAAGAAGAGAGATCTTTGTTTTTAAAATCAGCAGGGACGCTAAAATGCCCTACTTGCAGTACTCTTGGGGTACTTGAGTCTGACACCCCTTTTTCTTTAAGTATTCGTGAAAAAGTTATTGTTCTTATAAAAGAACAAAAAACAGAAAAAGAAATCCAAGATTTTTTTGTAGACCGCTATGGTGAATGGCTCCTTAGGATTCCACCTAAAGAGGGGATTCATTTACTTCTTTGGGGAATTCCTGCTGTTTTTATTTTTATTTTTTTATTTTTTTGTTTTTTTGTTTTTTATAAATCAAAATCGGTTTCTTTAGGTGAAATTCAAGAAGAGTCTTTGAATGAAATGTTTATGGCCGATCTTGCGTGTTTTAAAAAGAGAATTTAAAAGTATGGAAATAGTTCATTTTGTTAGTTTAATTCTTGCTTTTTTTTTAGTTTTTGGCTTGTCGCTTAGTCTTTTTTGGTATGATTCTAAAGATGTTTTTGACAAAAATTCTTTTCTTTTAGAAGAGTCGAAAAAAAAACTTTTTTCTTTGTATATAGAAGAAGAAAATCGCTTCAAAAATGGAAATCTTAGTTTTCCTCAATGGGAACTTTTAAGGAAAAAATTTTTAGATGAATACAAAAAAATTGTTTCTTAGTGTGAACTTATTTTTTCTTTTTGTAGATATAATTTTTGCTTATCCAGAAATACATAAAATTCAAAGCAAAGAAACTCCTTTGATTGAACTTGGAAAAAAGCATATGCTAATTTTAACAGGTGATAATGAGAAACTCTATGGGGTTATTTATTTTGCTGTGATGAACCAGAGTTCTCAGTTTTTAAGTTTAAAATTTCCTGTGCTTTTACCTAAGGGTGTTACAGAATTTGAACCTAGAGACGGGGTTGAGAAAAAAGATTTTCTTCTAGGAGATAATGGTTTTCTATTTGTAGAAAAATTGTTCAAACCTGGGGTTAATTTAATTGGAATTGATTTTAAAATACCTTATTTGCCTCGGGATAGAAAACCTTTAGAGCTGAGTCTTCCTTTTGATCTAGAAGAACTCAGTATTGCAACACCAAGTGGGAGTGGTCTTAGTTTTGAGGCAAAGGATTTTATAAATGGCTTGCCTCTTATGTTGTCTGATGGCGAGTATTCAGGTATTCTTGCGAAGAACTTGCAAAAAGATTCTTCTTTAGTTTTTAGAGTGAAAGGGTTTCCTGAATCTCATTTTTTTGCTGAGTTTTTGGGAATTGTGATTCTTATACTTTCTCTTTTTGGTCTTTTTTTTCGTTTTTATTTAGTAGGTTATAGATGATAGCCATTATTTTTCGTATAGCTTTAACTGTCCTTCTAGCTGTTTTTTTTAGTAAGATTTTATTTCAATGTCTTCGTATTGGTCGAGTTTCTAGAAAGGGAGGAGCTTCTTCCGGTAAGGCTTATAAAAAAAGTGAGTGCCTTGATATTTGTCCTGAATGTGGTCACCTGGAAGAAGAAAATCACCGCTGTACTTAGGAAAATGCTTGATTTTTTTTAGATGCAAAAAGATGTCTGCTTGAACTTTTCTTGTGAAGGATTCTTGTGATGTTAACTTCTTCTGTTCAGAATTTGCTGTTATCTTCTAGGCAATACACTCCAAGTATAAAAAGAAAGTACCGGATCAACTCTCTTGAAGAGTATGAGAGTAAATGGAAAGAATCTGTAGAGAATCCAGAAGCTTTTTGGTCAAAGGAAGCTAAAAAACATATGAGCTGGGCAAAGGATTTTCACACAGTTTTCTCTCAAGGTAAGTCATCTTTCGAGTGGTTTTTAGGAGGAGAGTTAAATTTAAGTTATAATTGTCTTGACCGGCATCTTGAAAGAAAAAGCGAAAAAATAGCTCTTATCTGGGAAGATGAAAAAGGTAATTCAAAAAAATTTACTTTTTCTGAATTGCATAAAGAAGTTTGTCAGATGGCTTCTGTCTTGAAGTCTTTTTATTTGAAACCAAAAGATGTGGTAACAATTTATTTATCCACTTCGCCTGAGCTTGTTATTTCTATGCTTGCTTGTGCGCGCATTGGTGTTGTGCACAATGTTGTTTTTGCTGGCTTTAGTCCTGAGTCTCTTGGTGCTCGTATTAAAGCTTCGTCGTCAAAACTTGTGATCACATCAGATGGTTTTTACCGGAGAGAAAAATTTATTCCCCTTAAAGCTACTGTGGATGAAGCTTTTCAAAAATATTCTTTGAAATCTAGTGTTCTTGTTTTTGACCGCAAAGCAGAAAAAATTTCTCTAAAAACAGGAAGAGATTTTTTGGTCTCTGATTTTCCGTCTATGAAATTAGAAGACGAATCTTTAGATTTTTTTTCTTCAGAGCATCCGCTTTTTTTAATGTACACTTCTGGTAGCACAGGGGTTCCAAAAGGTCTTTTGCACACTTCTGCAGGGTATCTTCTGGGAGCTCTTCTTACTTCCTACTATTTATTTAATTTAACGGATGAAGATCTTTTTTGGTGCACAGCAGACATTGGATGGATCACAGGGCATAGTTATATTGTTTATGGTCCTTTGTCTCTTGGGACAAGTATTTTCCTTTATGAGGGAGGACTGCAAACTCCAGATCCAGGAAGATTGTGGCGTCTTATAGAAAAATATAAGATTACAAAGTTACACACAGCACCTACAGCTATTCGATTGTGTAGGCAAGCAGGAGACAAGTGGGTTAAAAAATATGATCTAAGTTCTCTCGAGCTTCTTGGGAGTGTCGGGGAATCTATTAATCAAAAAACATGGGAGTGGTATTTTGATGTTGTTGGTGGAGGGCAATGTCCCATTTTAGATACATGGTGGCAGACAGAAACAGGATCTACTATGCTTTCTGCTTTCCCCGGTCTGGCTCCCTTTAAGCCTGGTTGTGCTTCTAGGCCTTTTTTTGGAGTCCTACCAAAGGTTGTTGGCTCAAGTGGTCATCCTCTTCTCAACACTAAGGGGAGTCTTATTCTAGAACATCCAGTTCCCAGTATGGCTAGAACCATTTATCAAGATCATGCTCGCTATGAAAAAGAATATTGGCCAGAAGGTTTTTTAAACTACAAGACGGGTGATGCTGCTTTGCAAGATGAAGATGGAGAGATTTGGATTCATGGACGCACAGACGATGTGATCAATGTGAGCGGGCATCGCTTGAGTACTATGGAAATAGAATCTTTTTTGTCTGCAAATGAGCTCATTGCAGAGGCTTCCTGTGTCAGTATAGAGGATTCTCTTACAGGACAAGCTCTTTGTTGTTTTGTTATTTTAAGGGAAAGTACTTGTGAAAAAAATGCGGAAGGGATAAAGTCTCTTATTTCCAACTATATTTCAAGTTCTCTTGGCTCTTTTGCAAAACCTAAGAAAATTTTTCTTTTGAAATCTTTACCAAAAACAAGATCTGGAAAAATTCTGAGAAGAACTCTACGAACTTTGGCTGAAGGAAAAAAACCAGAAGGGGATTTAAGCACTCTCGAAGATGCTACAATTTTTGAGAGTATTCTTTAATTTAACATTATGAAAAAAGATCATATTCACATTTGTTTATATAAGCCAGAAATTCCTCAGAACACTGGGAATATTGGCCGTTTAGTGGCCGCTACGCAGTGTCGTTTGCATCTTATTAGGCCCTTTGGTTTTTCAACAGAAGATAAAAATTTAAGACGAGCAGGTCTTGATTACTGGCCTTTTCTTGATCTTGAAATTCATGATTCTTTTGAAGATTTTATGTCTCTTTTTGAAAAAGATGAAGTGGCTTTTTTTTCTAAATTAGCGACTAACTCCTATGTCGAAATGCCAAAAAAAATAAGAGCTCTTGTTTTTGGTCAGGAAACAAAAGGTTTTCCAGAAGAGTTTCATAAAAAATATCGGGAGTATCTTTATAAAATCCCTATGTTTCATGATGGGGTGAGAAGCCTTAATTTAGCGAACTCTGTTTCTATTGTGACTTATCATAAACTACTTGTTGCTTGAATTTTTTTAGCTATAGGGAGTGGCTTGTTGTGATCAATGTGAAAGAACCAACTTCAAATTTCCAATCTCTTTTTTTTCATGAAAATTTGCTCAAAGCAAAACCTTATTCTTTAGATCCAATGAAAGGATCCATTAAGCTTGATCAAAATGAAAGTCCATTTGATTGGGATGAAAGCTTAAAGAAAGAAGTTTTAGAAAAACTTTTAAAAGAATCTTGGAACACTTACCCACAAGATTACCCAAAAGAGTTAAAGCAACTTCTTGCAGAGTATAACAAAGTTTCTATAGAGAATGTTGTTTTGAGTCCTGGGTCTAACTATCATATCACAGTGCTTTTAAATTTGTTTGCCTCGAAAGTTGGAAGCGATCTTATACTTACAAGGCCATCATTTCCTCTTTTTGAGGGACATTGTGTTTATCATAATATCCCTTATAAAGTTTGGAATTTAAATAAAAATTTAGAGTACGATTTAAATCTTTTACCCCCTTTGAAAGAAGGGTCTGTTGTTTTCTTTGCGTCACCTAATAATCCTGTTGGGAATGTTCTTTCTCAGAAGTCTCTTGTGGAACTTCTTGGGAAAAATCCAAAGTGTTACTTTGTGGTGGATGAAGCTTACTGGGAATTTTTAGAAGAAAACAATGCCTATTTGCTTCGTGATTTCTCAAATTTAATTATCATTAGAACTTTTTCTAAAGCTATGTCTTCAGCAGGGGTTCGTTTGTCTTATGTCCTTGGTAGTAGTGCTTTTTGCAAAGAGCTTTCTAAGGTGACTCTTCCTTTTCTTGTGAATAAGTTTACAACGGCAGCTGCTACAACAGCTCTTCGGTCTGAATTTTTTATGGAAAAAATGAAATCTCAAGTGCTTTTTACGATTGAAGAAAGAAAGCGTCTCTATGAAGGTTTGAAAGAGTCTCTTG
>CANFEH010000077.1 GCA_947445855.1 Zetaproteobacteria bacterium | reverse complement strand
AGTTCAACTTTTAATTCGCATAATTATAGGCATTTTATCTTTAAAAATTCTTCAATATTGAAATCTGCTCGCAAAAGATCCCTTATATTGACAAGAGCTTTTGGTGTAAACTCAACTGTTCCACCATGAGGTTTAAAAGTCCCACCAAGAGTTTTTCCTTGTGCATCTTTAATAGTGCAATGGCTTCCACCTCGTGTGTTAATGATTTGATAACCAATAGAGCGAGCCACACTCTCAAAATCATCCCAATAAATTTGACCCCTCTCAGATTTGCTAAAAATTTTTAAAATTGTGTCTTCTACTCTTCTGTTAAAAAAAGATCTTTCTTCTTTTTCCTCAATTGGTTTTTTTGAAGCATTTTTCTGACTGAGATTAACTGACCTTAAAGCTTCGCGTTTTACTTCTTTTGATTTAACCGTATCAGCTGTCTCCATAACATCTGTTTTTGCAGCACCACCTCCTCTTAAATCTTGAGAAAGATTTTGCTCTTGAGGAATCCAAGAATCGAGAGAAGAAACTTCTAAGTTCCTGAGGACTGCTTTTGTTTCACAAATAGTTTTAAACTCTGAGCGGTAGTCTTTTTTAAGAGGCAACTCTTCAAGACCTAATTCATCAATCAATTCCAAAAGTTTTTCTAAAAGTTCAGTTCTTAAAGCTCCTGGTTCTAGCTTAGCTAATGCTATTTGATAGAGGGTCACTTGGAATATTCTCTCTTCTGGGTATTGTAAGGGAGGATAAAAGAATAAGCTCATTGGCTCTTCACCCGAGGTAGTATATTGAATAGCTGAACTCCTATTTACACCTAAGGTTCGACTTGGTAACAACAAGCTAATTCCTGCTCCAATTTTTGCGAGACCTTTCATCAGTTCAGAATCAAGTTGGTTTCTTTTGACAGTCCAATCGGGGTCTCTTGAAATAAAGTAAGATTCTATGTTTCTTTTTTGTCTTAAAAATTCAAAATATTCTTCGCTTTTAGGAAGGGGTATTATAGGACGGCCTGTCTTATTAAGCTTGCCTTTTAAGCTTTTTTGAAACTCTATGAAAAAAGAAGTTTTCTCAGCGTCTTTTTTCGACATCCCCATATAATAAAGCCAAAAAGCATAGCCTCCTACTTCATCCAAAACTGGAATAGAAGCACAGTCACCAGTTATGAATTGAGAATGAAGAGATCGAGAAGATTTAAGAAAGCCATAGAGATCAGAATCCTCTTTTTTAACAGAGAAAATAGGCTCACCCATATGACTAACAAGAAGAATTGCCATACGAGAAAGTGACTCATACCGGTCTACTGTATTTATCATGACTAACTCATTGTGCTTTTTAGATTTGGTGGAGATAGAATCTCTCAAAAGATGTGGAGAAACAGTTCTCATAATTTCCATATTACTAGGAATAATAATCACACCTGTTGATATTATTCGTTCTCTTTCTGCAAGATAGCCTAAACGAGTAAAAACTACTTTAGATATAAGCTTTAAGTAACTTTCTTGGCTTTGTTCTTTTGTAGCTACTATGAGATATGACCGAATGGCATTTATAAGCTGGATATCTCCTAAAAGACTTTCCAAAATACCTTTTTTTGCAGAACCTTTATCTTCTTTTCTGTCTTCTAGATATAGCTTCACATAGCCTTTCTTTGACTCTGTAAACTCTTCAAATAAATCGAGTTCAATCCTAAGTTTTTTTAGCCCTTCTAGTTGTACAGAGCTCAGCTCACAAACACAGGTTGGAGCAGCTTCAGCTGCAAAAGAAAAAGAATTTTTAAAAAAGAAAAGGAAGGGCCACAAACAAAAAAGGATTTTAATTTTAGAATACCTAAGCATCATACGATTTAACTCCTATAGTTTAAAAATAGTCTTTAATTTGTCTAATTTGTCTAAATAAAAAATGTAATTTGGAAAGAAAAGGGAGTATAACAAAAATACGGCCAAAAAACAACGCGATTTTAAGTTTTCTTTTTTTGTTAGTAGGTTAACCAATAAGGTTTTCGTGAAATGCTAACGAATTTTCACTCATTTACTCAGAAGGGAGTTTGGACTAGCCTAAATTTATCCGCTTTGATCCTTCATAAATTTCAAAGATCAAAAGCTTTGTTTTAATACTTCCGTTAAGCAGTGATATTTTTCTTGTAGGTTTTAAACCAATAAATTTCCAAGGAGAGTCTTCAGCTACAAAAAGACCTATTTTCCAACCTGTAAATTTTTGTTTGAGATGATCTCCCACTTTTTTATAGAAATCTAGAAAATCTTCTTCTGTCCAAAGACGCTCACCATAAGGCATGTTGGTGAGCATAATGCCACTTGGAGCTGGTTTATCAATATCAAAAAGAGAAGCTGTTTCGAGCTTCATATATTTCTCAACACGAGCTCTCAATGCATTTTTAGAAGCTAAATCAACATAAGAAGCATTGATATCAGAAGCACAAATAGGATGCTTAGGAGTTTCTTCTCTTTCTTCTCTAGCTTCATCTTGAAGAGTACGCCAAAGTTCAGAGTTAAAATCTTTTAAATGCTCAAACCCAAAAAGACCTTTTTTACGATGAATATGACAAGCTTTATTCAAAGCTTTATAACACGCTTCAATAGCAATTGTTCCACTTCCACACATTGGATCAAGGAAAGCTGTCGTGCCATCATAACCCATCATATCAAGAAGAGCAGAAGCCATGGTTTCTTTGATGGGAGCAGGATGACCATCTAAGCGATAACCTCTTTTATGAAGAGAATGCTTAGACGTATTAACTCCAAGAACAAGCGTTCCTTTTGCATAAAAGGCTGTGATCACAACTTGTGGTTCTTTTACAGAAACATTTGGAATCTCAAGATCATTTTTTTTAAAATGAGCTTCTATAGCTAAACGTACTTGTCTACTAAACTCATTGGAGCTTGGAAACTCTTCTCCACGTTCTGCAATATTAGCATCAATACGGTAAGTTTTTTTTGAAGTAAAAACATCTGACCAAGCTACTTTTCCAGCTAAGTTAAAGACACCTCGCACAGATACTTTTCCAAAACTTTTCAAAACACGGATAAAAGTACTTGGAGTTCTAGCTCTCAAGTGAACCCTATAATAATCTCTTTCAGAAACACTAAAATAGACGGCTCTATAAGCTTCTTTAGTTTCTGTAGCTCCAAGAGATTCGAGTTCTTTTGCGACAACCCCTTTTAGTTCATCGGGGCAAAGCGCTAACAGCTGATAGTTCATTCTGGTTGTTTACCCATTGCTTCTTTACGGCTCAATTTGATACGACCTTGCTTATCAATATCGATCACTTTCACCATCACTTCATCATCTGGTTTGATAAACTTTTCGATATTATCTACTCTATCTTTATCTATCTGAGAAATATGACAAAGACCTTCTACACCTGGTCTGATTTCTACAAAAGCACCAAAATCAAGAATACGAACAACACGACCTAAGCACACATCTCCAACTCTTAACTGCGTAGTATAACTCTTAATAAGAGACTTAGCAGCCTGAGCAGAAGAAATATCAGGAGCAATAATGCTCACAAGACCAGAATCATCAATATCGATTTTTGCTCCAGACTCAGAAGAAACTCTCTTAATATTTTTTCCACCAGGGCCTATCAAATCTTTGATTTTATCTTGGCTAATTTTAATTTTGAAAATTCTTGGTGCAAGTTTGCTAACTTTTTCAGGAAGAGGAACGACCTCGTTCATCTTACCAAGAATATGTTGACGACCAGCTTTTGCTTGAAGAAGAGCTTCTTTAAGAATATCTTTTGTGATACCAGAAATTTTAATATCCATCTGAAGAGCTGTGATAGCATCCTCAGTTCCACAGACTTTAAAGTCCATGTCACCAAGAGCATCCTCATCTCCTAAGATATCACTTAAAATTGCGTAGCGGTTTCCTTCTTTAATAAGACCCATAGCAATACCAGCAACAGACTCTCTAATTGGAATACCAGCATTTAGAAGAGCCATTGTCCCAGCACAAACAGTAGCCATAGACGAGGAACCATTAGACTCAAGAGTCTCACTCACCACACGAATGGTATAAGAGAAATCTTTTTCACTTGGAAGAATAGGCAGAAGAGCACGACGAGCTAAAGTCCCGTGACCAATCTCTCTTCTTCCTGGAGACCTTTGCATTCTAGCTTCTCCTACACTAAATGGAGGGAAGTTATAATGAAGCATAAAACGATCACGAACATCGAGGCTCCATAGCATTTCTGATCGTTGCATATCTTCTGTTGATGCTAACGTGGTTGAAGCTAAAGTTTGAGTTTCACCGCGAGTAAAAAGAGCAGATCCGTGAGGTGTTTTTAAAACACTAATTTCACAACTAATCGGTCTGATTTCATCAAGAGACCTTTTATCCATGCGAATACGATCAGAAAGAATAAGCTCACGCACATAGTGTGACTTTACTTTTGAAAAAGCTTCTTCTACAAAAAACTTTTTCTCAGGCTCACTGCCTTCTGGAGTAAACTTTGTGACTACTTCTTTTTTCAAAAGACGAAAAGCGTCTGATCTTTCTTGTTTGTTAGAAATTGCAAAAGTATCTTTCACACGCTCAAGATAATCACCCTCTATAGAGCGGACAAGAGAATCATCTGGACCATTTTTTTCTAGGGTCCATTTCTTTTTTCCTATCTCTTTTGCAATTTCTTCTTGCATAGAAAAAAGAGGTTGCATGAGCTCATGAGCATAATCTATAGCATCGATCATTTGATCTTCTGTAAAAAACTTTGCTCCAGCTTCCACCATCAAAACAGCATCTTTACGACAAGCTACGTTAAGATCTAAATCGAGGGATTGTTCTTCACCTTCTAAAGGATCAATCACATACTCGCCATCTTTCATACCAAGACGTAAAGCTGCAATTGGTCCATCAAAAGGAATATCGCTGATCATAAGTGCCGTACTAGCCCCAAGAAGAGCCAAAGGCACAGGACTAAAACCATGTTCATAAGAAAGAACTGTGGCTGTAATCACAGTTTCATTTTTAAAACCTTTAGGAAAACAAGGGCGCAGAGGACGATCGATCACACGAGCCACAAGAGAAGCATAATCGCTAGGGCGACCCTCTCTCTTATTATAGCCCCCAGGTACACGACCAACCGCATAAGTTTTTTCGATATATTCAACACCAAGAGGAAAAAAATCTGCTGTAGGAGACCCTTCTTTTGAAGCACAAACTGTGACAAGAACTTGAGTTCCACCAGAGCTTACCATCACAGAACCATTCGCCTGTTTTGCATACTTTTCAAACTCAAGTTTTATAGTACGACCACCAACTTCCACTTCACGCACACATGCCATAGTCTGTTCCTTTTTTTTGAAGGGGCTTTTTTTGAGAATTGTTTTTTTGTTTAGGGGACTCTTCTCTTTGAGCCCCCCTCATGCAGAGCCTAATTACTCAAGGTAATAGAAGCACCCCGAGCAGAAAAGCCATACTAATGGGATTAATATGGGAAAGATTTATACACGAGAGTGCTTTCAATAAACACAATGCGTATAGAAAAAAATCTCTAGGATTTTCCTTATCTTCTGATACCAAGCTTAGCGATTAAGCTTTTGTAAGATTCGTTATCCTTTTTGCTCAAGTAAGTAAGGAATTTTTTTCTTTGACCAACCATCTTCATAAGACCTCTACGTGAGCTATGGTCTTTTGTATTTTGTTTGAAGTGGTCATTCAAGTACTGAAGTTTATTTGTTAAAAGAGCAATTTGAATCTCTGGAGAAGCTGTGTCGCTTGGGCTCTTTTGAAACTCTTTAATGATGTTTGCTTTGTCTTCTTTTGTCATTGCCATAACTGATTTACTGTCCTACGTATTAAAAATAATAAATGATGATAATCTAGGCAGATTTAAGCCGTTTTTTTCAAGCGATTACAGCTGCTTGTAAAAACTTCAAGATGGATTGATCTTGAAAACCAGAAAATCTTGCTTCTTTCTCAAGAACGGCTAGAAACAATATGACGGCATAATGCACAAAATCAGCCTAAATGTAAACAAAAAAACAAGAAAGCAAAGGAAACTTCTAAAAGTTTATTTACCTCACTCGCCGAGATAGGTTACTCTGACAAAGAATATTCAAGTACAAAAATAAAGAACCCATGAGACCACAAGAGGGAGCATCAACTTGCTTATTTTGTTAAGAAAAGCGGGGGATTCCATTCAACTAGGTGATAATATTCGTATCTTTTTAATTAAAGTGAAAGGAAGCAAGGTAAAGTTGGGCATTGAAGCTTCTCGCCACATCAAGATATCAGAGGAAAAAATTAACAAAAGCTCTATTTCAACCAAGAAGCCTGAGAGTCATCCCCTTAAAACTATGAGCCCTCTTCAAGCGGAGTAGTTTCTTGGCTTGTTTTTTTTAAAAAATCCGCTGATTTCAATTGATCTAGCCATGTTGAAAACCACTCTTCACTTTTTTCGACTACTCTTTCCATGAGCCCGCGAGAACACTCAAGACCAAACTCTGAACAACTTTTTTTATAACTTTCCTCTTCATAAAGACTGTATGTGATAAGTCCTGCCACAAGAATCAGTAAGAAAAAAAGAAATAAAAAAAATTTCTTCACACGCCTCAAAAATCGCATAAGCATAAAACAATACCTCAATTCTCAAAAACTAAACCTATTCATCCATATACTTGAGTCTATTTACTCAATTCAGTTTGAAACCTAAAGTATAACTTGCAGGCCAGCTAAAAAGTTATAGAAGCCCCCTAGTTTTTTTCCTTCAATTTCATAAGAACTAATACCAAGCCCACCTTCTAAAAAAATAGAAAACATAGAAACGAAAGCCCAACGCAAACCTAAATCACCATGAAACCCTGTAAACGCTTTTGCTTCTAAATAAGAAGCATCTCTACCTGTGAAATAGGTATAAAAAGGAACTCTACCTCTCAAATAGGGAACAATCGACCAAAGAGACACTGGAGACCAAACTGATAATTCGAGAGAAAGCTCTCCTATTTCTATTTTTTTTTCATTAGGGATATCTATTGGAGACATATAAGAATAAGAAAAACCTAAAGAAGCAGGCACAATAGCTATAGGATTAACATGAAGAAAGGTTCTTATCTCAGGACTTGATCCAATATTATTTCCGAGCGCACCTCGATACCCACCTGAAAGCCCTCCGTGTATAAAGGCATTTGCTTGAAAACTATAAAAAACAATTACAAATAGGCTTAAACTAAAACCGTAATACCTAAGCATAGTAAGCTCCTTCTAGATAAAATTTTTCTGGTACGTCTAAGAATAGCTTAGCACAGAGAAGAATTTGACTTAAACCACTTTTAACTGCAGAGCTTGAAGAATAGCTGTAATATTCTGATCTTCAAGTTCTCTAAAAAGATCCTTTGACAGTGTTTCAAGACCTCTTTCAGAAAGAAGATAGCACCCTTTTTCAGAAGCTCTGCGCAAAACTTTTTTAGCATTTTGAAAAAGATAAGTAGACTTCACAGAAAAATCTTTTGAAAGATTAAGCGAGCGATCAAAACGGGCTACTAGCTCAAGTGTTGTTTCATAACCTCTTTCATGATCCCAAAGAGGACTTGAAAGCACCTGATACACGGCTCCCAAGCGAGGTTCACCTGAAGAGCTCTCTTTGCTCCCAAAAAAGACCAAATCCCCTTCTCTAGCAATAGCTCCCATTTTTTCATGGAGATAGAATATTTCATCTTTCTCTGCATTCATAAGACGCCCAAAAGAAGATGATTTCAGATTCAAATACCAATAAGAAAAATTTTCTCGAACTCCCGAGTCATCTTTTTTTAATTTTTTTTCATGACGAAACATCAAACTTAAATTTAAAAGAGGGTCTTTTGTGGATAGTCCTTCTCTTGACAAGATTCCCTCAGTTTTCCAAAAAAAGTTCATAGCCTTTTGCCAATGAACTGAATGGATATCACCAAAAGAGCTCATATAAGAGTTATAAGCCAACAGGGAGTAAATATCTGGATCCTCTTTTGTGGTTTTAGGTGTGAGTATTTTTTCAAGCACATTGCTCGAACTACCCCAAGCCCCCAAACGAGAAAGTGTATACGCATAAAGAAACTGATAATCGTTTCTGTTTTTATAATTAAGAAGAAGTGCTTCTATCTGTTTTTTAGATTCTAAATAATTTTTCTCATCAAGTGATTTGTAAAAAGAAAACTCTTTTTTCATAGGAGATTTTGCATAAGATTTTTCTACGTAATCCAAAACAGTCTCTAAACTTTTAAAATCTCCAACAAGAAGAAATGATTCAGACCAAGTCTTGAAATGGAAATAATCATAAATTGGTTTTTTATATTGCGAAAAGAAAATAATCTCTTTTCCATCCTCACAAAATCTTCTTCTGTATTTTTCACAAAACTCAACCACATAAGAACTATCAAGTTTTTTTTCTAAAAGCGTAAAAAGATGAGAGCAAAAATTCATTTCATCTAGCTCAAGATGTATAAGACCTCTTAAAGCTTGCCACTCAGTTTGATCAGTCGAAAAAGAAGAAATTTTTAAGAGATGTGTTTTTAAAAGACTTAAAGAAGCTTTATCTCGAAGTTCTGCTAATTGTTCAATCCAAAGTCTATAGTAAAGAAGAGAAACCCCAGAAGACTGACTCGTTTCTATTTTCTTTGTTAAAAGATCTAAAACAGCCTTCGTGTCTTTTTCCCAGTATTTTTTCAAAACAAAAAGATAATTTTCAAAATCTTTTTTCTTCGCAAAAAAACTACCGACTTTTTTACTTAATTTTTTTTTCAAAAGACTCATAAGATGACACCTCACTTTGCTCTCATCACCAAGCAAAGGATCGGTGTTCTTAGATTAAAAATAAAGAACTTAATGGCTCAAATTATGAAGAGATGTTTTTCCCTTTTATTCTTAGCAGGTTAAAAGAATCAAACTACCTTAACGATTAAAATCTGGAAACCTTTTTATAACATCAATCAGGATCTGACTCACCATTTTGCTTAACTAAAAGAGTTCTATCTCGTAGAGGTAAAAGCCTCCTTACTTTGTCAAGGTATCTTCTTCTTGTGCCCTCGTGCTCGGTTTCAAAAAAGCTTCTAATCATCTCTTTTAAAGCACCTTCGTGACCCCTCATAATTAAGAGAAATAGGCTATTCTCATCGTCTTTATATTGTGTAGTAAAAAAGGAGGCTTCTTTAAGCATCTCTTGATTAATTTCTTGAGCGACTTCTCGAAGGAGTTCGAGGGCATCAGGCTCAAGGAGGTGAGGTGCGTATATAACACCTCCTCTTATCATGAAAAACTTGCAAAGTTTTCTAAATCCACAAGATGCACTTCTAGCAAGAACAGTGTCAAAAAAAACAATGTTCTCTGTCTTCTCTGAAGGAGGAAGCATGTAATCTATTACATGACAAATATTTTGATCAGGAGAAGCATCTTCGATAAATTTCGAACCAACATGCTCAGTTCCGACTTGGTTGATATTTGCGCCGTTTTCACAAAGAAACTCTGCCCTTTTTAAAACTGTTTCTTCTTTTTCTTCTTTTGGTGCTGATGGAGGATAAGAAAATATACCCATTATCATGGTAAACGGTGAATATGGACTGATACTTGCATTAACTGCTGCTCGGTCTAATTCTATAGCTTTCTTTAGAAATTCGAAGTTGTTACCTAATAATGCTCTATAAAATAGACTATGTCCAAATCTAGCTCCATTTTGACTATTGTCAGTGATCCTCATATTGCGCTCAGCTAGAAAGGCATTGAGTTCTGGTAAAGAGGCATTAAAGAGACCTGTAATCTGCTGAGGATCATTATGT
>CANFEH010000076.1 GCA_947445855.1 Zetaproteobacteria bacterium | reverse complement strand
TTATTTTGCTCCTAACTCTGTAAGAACAATATTTCCTTTTGACGCAGATGTCCTGAGAGCTGTTAAACATATCTTTAAAAGTTTTGAGTTCACTAAATCAGAGTCGAAAGTTGAAGCTATAAACCTGAGAGTGGACAGCAATAATCAAGATGAATTAAGTCGACTGCTCATGAGAAATGTTACAGTAGGGGAATACTTTTCTGATTCAGATCTAGAAACTTTGAAAAAAAAGGGTTTTGATATTTCAAAGTTAAGCCCTGGTGTGAGTGCACTATGGAACCAATATAGCGCAACCGAAAACAAGAATATGAAAGAAGAGTATAAAAAAGAATTTCCTGCTAAAGAGGATAAAATTCATTTTAAAAAACTCGTTTATAGAGGGATGGGTAGTCCGAAAATACAAGTTTTCTTTGAAAGAGAAGGCAAAGAAATAGAATTAAAACTAAAAATGGGTGCAGAAATTCATACGGATATTGCTGCTGCTGCACTTATGAGATTGATGGGTTTCAATCAAGATCATATGGAGTATCAAAAATCTGTAAAAGTGTATCTTGGTGATACTACATACAATGAATTTATGTCACAATTTGCGAGTAAATATTCTGTCAATAGTGCAAATCGTTTTATTTGGGGACATGGTAAAACAGAAAAAGGGGAAGATTGGATTCTTATAAAAGACTGCCTTTTTGAAATTCGTCAAGAAGATGAGTTAAGAGGTGGGAATATGAACTTTACCCTTTGGGATCTTCAAGATCGTCGAGAGTATAGAGCTCTTATTCTGGCTTGGGGGTGGTTGGGAATCAACGACACAAAATATGAAAACTTTAAATTTATACTCAAGAAACAAAAAGATGGTCGTTACATTCCACTCTACAGACTTCAAGATACCGGGGTTGGCTTTGGAACTCAGTGTTTTATTAATAATCCAACGGATATTATTCAATTGATTCAGTATTACAAAGTGAATGAATTCCCAACTTCCTATGTTAAATGGGATCACGAAACAGAAGAGGTAAAAATTCGTTGGAATGATTTTGCTCTTTCCCCAGGAATGTTTAAAAGAACTACCTGGCATGATTTAAAATGGATGGCAAGGCAGATGCTACAAATAGATAAAAATGAGATTTTCAGTGCTCTTAATGAAGGAGGTATGCCTAAGGTTGTGAGAGACCTTTATTACTATAAGCTTCTTTTAAGAAGAAACGAACTCATTAAAGCTTTTCAGTTGGACGATGAATTTCAAGCAGAAGAAGTACCAGAGTTGAAAAAACTTACTTTAAAAGATGCTAACGGAAAAGATATTGTTAAAAAAGGCAAGGTTGTTCAAAGGAGTTTTGAAGGAAAGAATGATGTGATCCAAGTAGGAGAAACTTGGCTTACATTTATTCCTGAAGTTCTCAGAAATCTGAGTATCCCTACGACTTTTTTTGAAAGAGAGGGAAGTAATCCCATTAACTTTAGTATTCACAATGGTCATGGGCAACAGGGTCTTGGTGTGAGCGGTCTTGTTGATCAATTCAAGAAAGATGGAGGTTTTTACAAACTAGCTCTTGGTGTAGGTTTACAAGTTTTTATCACAAGAGTTGTGCGTCCGAGTGAGCAGTATATAAATTTAAATGGAAAAACTAATCACTATATGGTTCAAGATATTCTTAAATTCCGTTTTTATGGAAGCTCTCCTCTTTTTAATAAAATTGTGTCCTCTATCAAAGATTTTTCATTCAATTTTGAATTAAACTTTGTAGAAAAAGAATTTGTGTACACACATTTCGCTGAAACTGATAAAAAAGCTTATCTAAAGCCATTTAAAATGTTCAAAATCCTTGGAGGTTTGAAAAAGTTTGTAGCTGAAGAATTAGAACCAATGGAAGTTGTCAAAACACATTTTAATTTTGGTATAGATGCTGATTTTGATATTGCAACCACAGCAGCTAGTTTCATTTTAGGAAATGAAGTGGCTCTTGGCTTTACGGCAAAACGGTTTTTAACTAATCATTACACTCGTGATCAGTATGGACAACTTACTGTTGTTCATGAGACTAGGGATCATGATGAAATTCGATTTGGTTTGAAATTTCTTGAAGTGAATACCTATGAAGCAAAGCTTCCTTTCTTTCGAATAGGTGCTCAAGCTGGACGCTTTGATATGACTTTTAATAGTCACTATATTGAAAGAGATGAGAAATCAAGAGATGGGATCGAAGAGTACCTTTCAAAGGAGAGAAGAACCCTAGAGACAGCACTTCTTAAAAAAGGGACAAAGGATAATCCTGGCTTTGAAAATAATTACCAGCTTCAGACCAAAGGGCACTTTTCTACTTATGCTTTAGGCGCTCTTTTTCTTTTTAATCGTGACGGTGGAAGAGCGTCAGCTATTACAAAAGTGATGGATGGAGATAAAAATAAAAAAACTTTCTATCGTTATTCTCGATTTAAAGAAAATTCAGTAGGTGCTCAAAATTTAACTTTAGATTTTGGTGCCACAGAAATTCTTGTGGATAATAGAAAACGTATGGAGGTTTCTGCTGAAGCTGATTTGACAAAACCAGAAAAAGATAAAATTGTCTACGCTATCCGGGTAGAAGATTTTTACCGTGTGAGAGGAGCAGAAAAATTAGGAGCCCTATTTAGAGACTTAAATAGACGTTACTCTTTCTCAGAAAAAGAACCATTTTATCGCAACTATATTGTTCCACCAGGGTTACATTCAAAAAAGTTTAGGAAAATTTATGCTTACACAAGGGTTCATGTCTCAGGTAAGGACTTACATCGTAAATTTAATAAGCTAAGAATCAATGAACTCAAGAAAAAATTGACGGATCACTTCCTTTCGATTCCCGAGAAGAATCGTTTCAAGGTTAGAATGTTGAAACATCATATTGTAAAGCTACATAGGAAAATATTGAAACTTGACCCTCAGGAAATAAAAGAGCAAATGAAGATGATCGAGTACTTCACAAAAGTACTTTATTTTCTTAATACAGAAACCTATGGAATTGGATTTTTAAAAAACTTACTTAGTGAAAAAGGTCTTCTTGTGATGGGAGATATTTCAGGCATTCATAGAAATACAACCATGCACCAGAGTCTTCAACAGCAACAAAAAAGGCGTTTTGCTGGAATAACTTGGGGAGAGTTAAAAAAGAAGCTTCCTCTCCAGAATTTCATGAGAAATCATCGCTATGTTCCTACATCTTCTTATATTAAAAGAGATTTAGAAGGGTCCTATTACTTTGGAAATTTAGAAACTGGTATTGGGCAAAAGAACATTCGTGAGATTTATGACAAAAATCACGAGTTCTAAGTGTTCATACATTTAGAGCAAGAGATTAAGGTCTAGGCCTGTAACAACGGCTAAGTGTATCAGCAGTACCAGCAGCAACTAGAGGTATTCCAACAAAAGCAACGAGTATTGCTGGATTGGAAAACATTAACAAACCTCCAACGCCAACTGCAACTCCAACTGCAACTCCAAATCCAAATCCAATTCCAAATGCATCTGCATCTGTGCGAGTGTTCTCCCTATTTTCTATTGCTGGAGGCTTATGTCGAGGTTTACAGCAATGAGAAAATTGAGAACTTAACAGAAAAAAAACAAGAACACACCGAAGAGATAGTATTATTTTACGAAAGAGCATAAATAAATCCTTTTTTATAGTGAAAAAAATCTAAAGCATGAGTGCTCAAAGCCTTGGTCATTCTGAGCAGAGCGAAGAATCTCCTTTGTTTGCTCTGAAGGAGAACTTTCGCTACGCTCAAAGCATGCAAAACTGCTTGTTTAACTTTTAATTCGCATAAGTATTAAGGCTCTTCTTTTACTCTGGGTGCATGCCCTATTCTTCTTTTGGGGGCTCTCAATGAATGGCCTAATAGCTTTTGCTCTTGCATAGCAATCACGAGCTGTTGTAATAGCTTTAGTAGCTAAGCTAGGGATAGCTCCTGCCATCATAATACCAGTGCTAAGACCTATTGCATAAGAGGCAATATGAACTAATTCATCGGGATCAGAGCAAAATTTCTCTCGTTCATTGAATACATCTGAACGTATTAGATTTTCTGTCCAATTCAACATAAAATCTAAAACGAAGACATTTAAAGCTATTCCTAAAACATCTCTTATGATGAATTTAGTTAAAGACTGAGAGGCTCTATGAAATGCCTCCTTATCATTATCTTTAATTGCTTGATCTAGTGCTCTTCGTACTTCTTCACGTGTATAGTCAGTGTCTGCTTGTCTTTCAGCAGCAAAAGAAAATTGGGAGCTCAAAAGAAATAAAGCAAGAACACACTTAAAAGACGCTATCCTACCGAACATAAAGAAACCCGTTCTTGAAAAAAGAATAAAGAACTTTGATAGATCAAAAAAAATATTTTGTATAGATTTTTTATAAAGTGTTTACGAAGGTTTTAAGAGCGATGCTTAAGAAAATATTAATTCGCATAAGAAAAACCTCCCTAATTGCGACTAGTTTTAAATAATATTTAAATGCGTTTATGATTTTCCTTTTTGTTAAAAAATTTTATGGAGCTATTCATATATAGATTTTTTTAACGTCTTTATAGAGTTTTTTCTTCTGAGTAAATGAATAGAAAAAAAGACGAGTGTTGATAGAAGAATGGGAATAAGTTCTTTTCCTAGAATATTAGGAAAAAACAGCTTGATGCATAGAAAACTAATAAAGCCTGTGAGCATAGAAAAAAGCGCACTTTCTTTCGAAGGTTCTTTTACAAAAATAGAAAAGAAAATAGGAACAAAAAGCAGGTTCACACTAAGTTCATAAGCAAGCACCATAACACTGATGATGTCATTAAATAGATTTGAGAGAAAAAGAGCTAAAAGGCTAATAAAAAAAGTGGCTCCTCTAGAAAAGAAAAGAGTTTTTGTTTTATTATCTGTCACTTTTAAAAAAGTAAAATCTTCACAAATGTGGGAAGAAATAGCACAGAGAAGTGAATCAGCAGTAGATAATATTGCCATGAGCACAGAGGCAATAAAGATAGAACTGAGTAGAGGGTTGCCAAAGAGTTTCATAGTTTCTGTAAGAAGAAAGTTTCCATCTCCCAGGATAATGCCTTGATTTCTGAGAGAGGCTCCCAAAAAGCCAGGAAAAAGAGTGCACAGAAAAAGAAGAATCCCAGCATAAAAACAAGCTTTTGAAACAGTTTTTTCTGAGTACCCACTGAAACAGCGTTGGCCCATATCTTGACCTATGATAACAAAGAAGAGTGGGCTAACAAGCCAAGAGATCCAAGGAAAATCACGAGTGCTTGAGTCTTCAAAAAAAAGAGGAGGAAGGGGAGCACTTTCTTTTGTGAAAAAGAGAGCTCCTGTTAAGAACACAAATGCAAAAAGAATAAAGCCTACTTGGAGTACATCTGTTTTGACTACAGCTTTGTAGCCACCCATAACCGTGTAATAAGTAGTTCCTGCCCAGAAAAGAAAAAAGAGGCTTCTACTTTGAAGTCCAAGAGACAAAAAAAGTTTTTGTGTAGAAAGACAAATAGCCACCAAAATCAAGAAGAGTGACACAATTGACACAATCGAACTTAGTGTTCTCAGTCCTTTTGCTTTATAAATTTTTTCAAAAATTTCTGCGATGGTTGTGATGTTCATACGTCTAAAGCGAGCACCGACACCAAGAGAAAGAATAATGAGTCCAAGGCTTAATCCTACCCCATAAAGCAGACTATAAGCACCGTGGTAATAAGAGGCTTCCAGAGTCCCTAAAATAACCCCGCCTCCTAGTTGGGTCGCTAAAAAAGTAAGAGTGAGATTGAATAATTTGACATCTCTTCCACCTAGGAAGTAGTCATCACAGTTTTTAGATTCTCGTTTTCCGATAATGAAAGAAGCTAAAAGAAAAACAGCTAAAATAAGATAAAAAAAAGGCATATTCATTGTAAAAACTCTCACAAATTTAAATGAGTTCTGTTTCTAATTTAGTAACAGCTCTTATTCTTAGAATAAATCGTTTCAGGGGGTTAGACGAAGTCTTAATTATGAAGATGATGATGGTGGTCGTGGGATAGCGTTTGAGTTTTACGATTTATATCCTCTGATTTTTGAAATTTTTTGTTTTTCAATTTCATTGTTCCACCACGCAAAAAAGATGAGCTAAATAGAGCAGAAAATTTCCGCCCGAAGGAAACCCTTGTAGCAGAGCCCTCCTTGCAGTGCAAGTTAATACTTTATTTCTTTTGCTAGCCCTTATACAAAGAGAGTTCTCGTATCCCATTTAAAAGAGTTATCACTATGAGCTTATATTTTAGAAAGCAGAACAATTCTATTTTGATCATGGGGCAGACGTATCAGCATAGGGTGGTTATAAAAAAGCTCGGCGGTGTTTTTGTGCCAGATCGTAAAATTTGGCGCATTCCTCTTAGTGAAGAAGCTTTGGCCCAGGTGGAAGAGCTTTGCGGAGGCGTCAATCCTGCAGGAGAGGATCCTTCTCTTGAAGAAGAAAAATTCTTACCGGATTTCCCTGTCACGGTCAGTGCTCCGAAAAAAGAGTCTACAGATGTTCATGGAATCAAGATTTCTGAGCTTTATGGAAAAGTAGAAAATGTTCTGAGAGCTTCATTTTCAGGAGCCTTTTGGTTGATTGCTGAGGTGGAGAGTGTGGCTATTAGAGCTCAAGGGGTTTACATCACTCTCGTTGAAAAGATGGACGATGGTACTCAGCTTAGTGTCAGTGCACTTCTTTGGCAAAAAAATTTCAAAGAACTTGTAGAAAAATACTCAAAACAAGTTTTAGAAGATCTGTTGCAACAAGGCTTGAGCCTTTGTGTTCTTGGAAGAGTTGGGCTTTATAAAGGTCGTGGGAGTTTAAGCTTCACAGTGCAGGATATCAATCCATCTTACACAAAGGGTCTGCTTGCTCTCGAGCGAGAAATGACGGTGAAAAAACTTAAAAATCTTGGGCTTTATGATGCGAATAAAAAACAAAAACTATTAAGATTTCCTTTTCGTATTGGTCTGATTACAGCAGAAGGGTCTCGCGCTTATTCAGATTTTTGCCACCAGCTTGTGGAAAAAAAAGTACCTGCCAATATTGTTTTTGCTCCTGCTGTGATGCAAGGGAAGGGAGTTTTGCTTTCTCTGAAAAAAGCTTTCGAAGCTCTTACAAAAGCAAAGTGTGATATGATAGTACTAACTCGTGGTGGTGGGTCAGCTTCTGATTTGCGAGCTTTTGATGACTTTGAAGTAGCTTCTTTGATTGCTTCTAGCAAGATTCCTGTCATAGCTGCTATTGGTCATCACGAGGACTCGCCTGTCGTTGAAGAGGTTTGTTTTCAAGCTATGAAAACACCAACCGCTGCTGCCGAGTTTATTTTGAGACATTTTGAGAAGGGAGCTTTTTACCTGGAAGAGCTTGCTTTACAGATAACAAAAAGTCTTGAGCGTGCTTCACAGATCAGCCAAAAAAGATATGAAATATGTCTTTTGAAGCTTTCTGACTCTGCGAAAGCCTATGAAATGCGCTTAGGTGCTTTTTTACAAGAGAAAAAAAACAAGCTTTACCTCGAAGCTACAAGAGCTCTAGTCAAAAAAGATCAAAAACAACAAACTCTTGCTTCATCTCTAGAAAATTCTTCTCGAAAATCTTTGTTTGCTTGCACAGAAAAATTGAATATTTATGTTTCGCGGATGAATCACTCTGTGAGTGAAACTCTGAACTCTTTACGATTACTCTTTGAGTCTTATCATGCAAAACTTGTCAGTTATGACCCAAGACCTTGGCTTGAAAAAGGTTGGACTCAAATTTATAGGAATGATGGTCAGATTGTTAAGAGTGTAGTAGATCTGTCTCTTTCAGAAAAAGTAGAAGCTTGTTTTGTGGATGGAAAGGCCTCGTTTGAGGTAAAAGAAATTAAAAAAATAGGACAAAATTCTTTATGACAATACAATCAAACGAATCAGAATCTTTTCAAAAAATGGTTTCCGATGTGGAAAGCATCATAACAAGAATTTCGTCGCAGAATATTGATTTAGATGAGGTTCTTGAGCAAACAGAAGAAGGTTATAAACTTCTCTCCTCCATGAAAAAACGCCTTTCTGATGCCAAGGAACGTATTGAACAGCTAAAACTTGAGTATGAACCAGATGCTAGCAACTCTCATTAAAAACCGTAAAGTGATCTCCCTGTCTTTAAGTGAGGAATTGGTCCTGCAGACCTTTCAGACTCTCTTTTAATTCGGTTTGAATTTTCCCAAAAAAGATGTCTAAACTCTCTTATTAACTTTTGAGCTTCATCTGTGAAAACATGAGGAATATTTTCAAACTGTATATTTTGGTGCCCTACAAGAGATTTTTTAACAAGTTTAAGAAAATATCCTCTTAAAACAAAAAGAGCTTCTGTGTGATTAAGGTAGCTGCGTATTTCAAAAACTTTTTCTTGAGGAAACCCTTCTTTTTTAAAGAAAGAATTTTTGATATAATGCAAATCTTTTAATAAAAAATTTTCTTTATTTTCAGAATTAAATAAGCCTGTGACTTCATCGTAAAGATCATGATTTCCTTGAAATTCTAGTGTTTCGAACTCTAAAAATCGGTACCAAGTGTTAAAGGAATGGATCCAAGAACAAAGGTTGTCTAATTTTAAATTCAACGCTTGAAGTTTTTCAAATTCAATTTCTGAGAAATGTTTAAACTCTCTTTGGTCTGTTTCATCAAATCGAAGCAATTTTTCAAACAGATTTCTATTTCTTTTCTTTTCAATAACAGGCATCACAAAATCTGTATAAACAAATGAAATATCACGGATAAGGACTGAGATATGATCTGAAATCAGTTTTATATCTTTTTCCAAAAAATTATCACGAAGGCTTTCTTCTTCGGAGATTGTGCGACTCCCATCTGAGAGTAAAATCCTTTCTAAATAAGCGCTTAGTTTCTTTCGCGCTAGATTTAAAGGGTCTTTTAATTTTGGTACTAGATTTAAAACAAGCTGAATATTTTTAAGTTCAGATTGGTTTAGTGTTTTCTTTTTTTCATTATAAATTTTAGAAAAAACAAATGGGGTAAATATTTCAGAGAAATTGTTTTCTTTTTCTGAAGAAAAGTTTGATTCAAACTGGAAATCAAATTTTCTTTTATCTGAATCAGAAAGAGTTAGCCCTTCTTTTTCAAAAATGCTGTTCATTAAAAATAGAAGAACAGATTTTAAAACAACTTTTTCTATATTTTTCTCTAGAAATTCAATGTTTTCTTTTCTGTATAAGAAGATTTCAGGGAGTCCTTTTAAAGAGTATGGGGTTGTTAATTCTTCTCTTGATTTAAAAACATCTGAAAAAAATTGCCTTAAATACTTTTCTCCTTCTTCTTTTAGCGGAGGTTTTTCATCTTCAGAAAAAGATTCCTTTAAATGAGCTATAAGCTCTTCTATGAATGTTGTGATATCAGAGAAATCAGCTGATCTATCAAAAATTTCATCAAAATTTCTGAAGTACTTTGCTTCGAGAGTTGTCTGGAGAACTAAGTCTTCTAGGCTTGCGTTATTTGGTTTGAAAACCGACTCCTTTTTAAGGAAATTTTCGTAAACTGCTCTAAGAGCTATTTTAAAATTGTGTTTTTTAAGCCCATCTTCTTCAGAGCTTTCTTCAGTTGGTTTGTTTTCAAAAGAGTCTTTCCATAAAGATAAATTGGAAAAAGTTTTTATCAACAAAATTTCAAAAGCTTGGGGAGAAAAAAAATCACTGGAGTCAAGATTTAATTCTTTTTGATGTTCCCAAAAAGAGTTGATGTATTTCTCACTTCGAACAAAACCAATCTGAAGTTTTGCTCTTGCTGATAAAAACAAGGTTTTTTCAAACTCATTTCT
>CANFEH010000075.1 GCA_947445855.1 Zetaproteobacteria bacterium | reverse complement strand
GAAAACACTAAAAATAGCCCTACAAACACTCCACTCATAAAAGTTTTAAAGAAAAACGACGAAACAGCTCTTATCCGCTACAATGGTTATTTTTTAAAAAAACAATCAGAAATAAGTGCAAACTCAAATGTTCCATTCAATCCTTATAAAAACAGTAGCAAAAATACGAGAGAGTATCCGCGCCTCGGAGAAGAATCGATAAAAGTAGGAAAGTTAGTAAATGCTGCTCCTTCTCTTGGCGGTCGCAAAAGATTAACAGATGAAGCCGCTTATGCTCTCGCTGCTAACTACAAAGATCTTTATGAGAATCTAGAAAATTCTCCTTATATTTTTTCAGATCTTCTTATTCTTCATAAAAGATCTTTAACAAAACAAATTGCTGATCAAAATTTAAAATTGAATTTCAAATATCTTGAAATACCAAAACACCTGCATGGAAAATTTCAATACCCATTGCTATGCATTTATTTTAAAGATGATACTTGGAAATTTATTAAAAAAAATGACAGCATGGGATTCTCTCGTTTTGTCCAAGCTCTCTTTACAGCTCTTCTTAACGACACTCTCATCAAACAAAAATTCCCTATCCAAGTCATTACAAGAGAAGGATTTGGTGGTGTAATTCCATCAACCTCTGACCTAGGAAATGGCTTTCGCCTAGACCCAGGACTCCTTCCAGAAGAAGCTAGCGATCTTATTTTAGAGGTTCTTTCAAAACTAGATGATTTCCTCCTGCAGATTATTAACAATAGCAGCAATTCAGACTTAGATGCTCTCAAAAAACTTTTTTCCTCTTTAAGTACTTATGAAAATTCTGGGGAAAAATTAAAATTGCTTGACCGAGTTCTTAAAAATAGCAGTTGCCATTTAGAAAACGAAGGTTTACTGATTGATTTAAACTTAGGAACGATAGGAACAAAATTAAATCAAGCAAACTCAGAAACAGAAGATTCTTCATTTTCAGAAAAAAAATCATTAGAAAAAACATCATTAGAAAAAACATTTGAACTAGAAGTGAAACTTCAAGAAGCTAGAAACCTTCCTTTATCAAGTAAAGAAAAATCTAATCAACCAAGTGACGATGGCTATGGTTCCTCTTCAGAGGAAGAAGAAGAAGAAGAAGAAGAAGAAGAAGAAGAAGAAGAAAGTAGTAAGATGATCTTGAAAAAATTTACTTTTGTTTCAGGAATGGCAGCTCTTAACATTATGGATTTTACAGCTTGTCGCTACTCCATTAGCCTTTATCGAAAGATGTCTAATCTTTTTGACACAGAGATATCAGGGCCTTACAGAGCTCACTTTCCTTATTTTGAACTTGAACCTAGTTTGTCTGTTTGGCGCAAGAATTTACTCCTTAATAACAAACTCCTAGACTCAGTCTTTAAAGGAGTTCATCACTGGAACCCAGCTCCTAACCCAAGAAACACCCCTGGATCTAAACCAGACCTAAAAAGTCTTATAGAAATTATCGACGTGACAAACACGACAACTTTTGAACGTAAACAACTAATTTATGAGCGTATGCAAAATCCAAAAATATCAAATGATCTCAAGGAATACCGTATGTTATTTTTAGTGTCTAGTGGTAGCAAACATCCAACAGGAGGAGATCTTGTATACGGAGAAGCTGTTGTGATAGGAAGAAAAGAAGCGGTGGATCAATGTTCTCAAATTTTAAATGAACACTTAAAAAATGATGCAAATTCAGACAAATCACCTATGTCTACTGTTCTCACACAAGCTGAACATGAACTTCGCAGAACTTTTAATAGCCTACAACTAAAACCCAAAAATAGAGACATAAAAGAAGCTTTGAAAACTTCATTACATCCACAAAAGAAATAGCTGAATCACAATCATATTTGTAATATCAATAAAGAAAGCCCCTACCATAAGAGTAGTAAACATTGCATGAGGGGCTTCTCCATAACGATTGGTCAGAGATTCAATATTCGCTACAGCTGTAGGGGTTGCTCCCAAACCAAATCCACAATGCCCACCAACAACAACAGCAGCGTAATAATCTTTACCAAGAACTCTAAACGTCACATAGTAACTGTAGAGAGCCATTACAACTGTTTGCACAATAATAATAATAAGAAGTGGCAGAGCTAAGTCGACAAGCTCCCAAAGTTTAAGACTCATCATAGCAGTAGATAAAAACAATGTAAGAGAAATTAAGTTAACAAGATCTATGCTTTGCTTGTGAACTTTGTACTTTGTTGTGAGATCTGAAAGATTTGTAATAACAATACCTGTGAAGAGAACAAGAATAAACTCTGGAATCTTCATGTTTGCACTATAAGAAACAAGAAGAGGGTTTAGAATCCCAGACAACCAAGTCCCTACATAAAGAGCAACAACAGAAGAAAGAAGCACTTGCAAAATAGAACGACTTGTTACGGTTTCTGGTTCATTAAAACCATGATCCTTGAGACCTTCATCTGGATTTTTCACTTTATTATCTGGAGCCAACTTGTAACGAGCTATAAGAAGCTGAGAGACAGGGCCTCCTATGATGCCACCCAAAACAAGTCCAAATGTAGCACAAGCCATAGCCACCTCCATAGAACCAGAAATAGCAGCAAATTTTTCATGTAATGCGTAAGCAGCACCTGTCCCGTGCCCTCCAGATAAAGTAATAGAACCAGCTATCAGACCAAGAACTGCCTCAATTCCAAGAAGTTTAGCACAAGCAATCCCCACAAAGTTTTGAATAAAAAGAAAACCACCAGCAACCATTAAAAACATGAAAATTTTTTTTCCACCACTTTTAAAAGAAGAAAATTTAGCATTTAAGCCAACAGTTGCAAAAAAGGTTAGCATCAAATCTGTCTTAAGCTCTTGATCGAGAACCAATTCCACTTGATAAACTTTATAAAGAAAAGCAAACACCAAAGACACAAGAAGACCGCCAATGACAGGCTCTGGGATATTATATTTTTTAAAAGCACGAAAATGAGAGTGTAAAAAAGCTCCCAAAAAGAAGACAAACATTGCGAGCAAGAGCGTTTGCGCTGAGGTTAGGAAAAATATTGTCATTCTACATCCTTTTATTTCAATAGGTTACAGCAAAAACAGATCAACTTATGAGTCGCTCTGTGATGACAGGAAGCCCTTCGTATAACACGTTTTAAAGGAAATGTCTTGTGTTCAAAGAAATCTAAAAGCAGAAGCAAAAAAAATCGCGGTTAGAGAAATCTCACTTTATAAAACCTTCTCACTTTCTATATAAGAATTAAGCGCTTTTCCAAGACTAGAAAGATTTGGTTGAAGCATCTTCTCTACTATTTTTTCAATAGCTGGCACAACCTTTTTAGCAATGGCAGTAGGGACTCCAGGGATTTTATCAGCATTGATTGTTACTTGACACTGAAGTTCAAGCTTAGTTCTTCCAGGAGAATCTTCAAGAAAACGATTCTCTCCTTTAGCCTCAAAGAAATCGTTTCCATAAAAAGACTCGAGCTCATAAACAACTCGTAACTCATCGTCTATCCAACAAGCTGTATCTTTCCAAGAAAGAAGATCCTTTGAAATAATACTTTTTAAGAAAAAAGGAAGAGTCACCTTAGCAAACCAATGATTTGTTAAGAGTTCGTTGCCTTTTGCATTTGTTTCTTTTTGGATCAGTTCAATACGATCTACACTGGGTAGGTAATGAGCAATCGCTTCTAAATTATTTTTCACAAGATCGTAAGCTCTTCTCCGGTCAACTTGGATAAACTCTGTCTGTTTTATAAGCATAGTAACTCCGCTACAAAAAATTCGCAAAACGAGCTCGAAAAGAAGAATTTTTTATAGCAGAGGCTCTCGAAAAAAACTTGAGTAGAAAAGAAGTGAAGGAAAAAAGTTGACTCACTTACTAAGAACGATACATACCGCCATTTACATGGAGAGTAGTCCCTGTGATATAAGAAGAGTCATCTGAGGCTAGAAAACCCACCGCTTTTGCAATTTCTTGTGTTTCTCCAAAACGTCCTAATGGAATTTGTTCAAGAATTTTCTGCTTTGCTTCTTTTGGAATCGCCTCTGTCATTTTTGTTTCGATGTAACCTGGCGCAACACAGTTCACACGAATCCCAAACGGAGCAAGTTCCATCCCAAGAGATTTTGTGAAACTCACAACAGCTCCTTTTGTTGCACTATATAAGCTTAAGCCTTTATTACCTGTGAAAGCTGCAACGGAACTCATATTAATGATAGAACCACTTTTATGGACCATCATCATACGAGAAGCTAGCTTGCTTAATAAAAAGACAGAACGAAGATTTGTGTTTAAAATAAATTCATAATCTTCTTCTTTTGAAAAAGCGAGTAACTTGTTCAAGGTCACTCCTGCATTATTCACAAGCACATCGAGACGATTATAATCTTTTTTCACTGAGGCCATTAAAGCTTCCGAAGCCCCTTTTTCGCTCAAATCAAAAGAATAAAGTGAGCAAGAATCTCCAAGCTCTGAAGCTACATGAAAAGCTTCTTCTTTGTCTGATCTATAGTGAAGAGCTATTTTATAACCCATTTCTTTCAAACGAAAGCAACAAGCTCGTCCAATACCCTTAGAACCTCCTGTGACAAGAGCAACTTTTTCAATACTCATATTACCTCCTGATAAAAAAGTTTTGAAAATCTAAAAAAGCACAGAAACTACATAGGATCTAAGAATCCTGCCAGATCAAAAAACTACTCTTCTGTGAAGGAGTTTTATAGAATACATAAACAGGAATAAAATCAAACATAAAGGATAAAATTATGATTAGAAAACTCCTAGTGCCCTGCTCCCTCTTTATTTTAGCCACTTCTTGTGATCAATTTTTTCCATCTCTTGGAGAGATGAACAAAAAAATTGATCAACTGAGTGAAACTCAGCAAACACTCCTCGGAAAAATAGATGCCATTGAAAAAAGACTGCAAGGCCCTATGAATGCGAATACTCCTAATCCAGACAGAGTTTATAATGTAGAAGTTGGGGATTCTTTTGTCTATGGTAATAAAAATGCTCCTGTCACTCTTATCAAATGGTTAGATTTTCAATGTCCTTACTGTGCTCAATCTGTTCCCCTTGTTGATGCCATTATGAAAAAATATCCAAATGATGTTAAGATCGTTTTTAAAAATTTCCCGTTAGAATTTCATCAAGAAGCGAAAAAAGCATCTGAATACGCTCTTGCTGCTGAGAAACAAGGAAAGTTTTTAGAAATGTATCATGCTATTTATAACGATTATAAAAATTTAAAAAACAATAAAGACTACCCTCTTGAAATTGCAAAAAAAATAGGTCTTGATGTGGAAAAATTACAAAAAGATCTTAACGACCCAAGCATCCAAGCGCGCATAGCAAAAGAAGTAAACGAGCTAAGAAGCTCTGGCATGCAAAGACTAAGTGTGCCTAAATTCCTTATTAACGGAAGAGAACCAAGAGGAAGAAACCTTGAACTATGGTCTCAAATGATCGATGCAGAAATTGCAAAGAGTAAGGCAATGTCAGAAGCAAAAACTCAACTATAAGCTTGCTTTTTTTACAAAAAATTTACGAATGTGAATCAACAGGGACTTCTAGTCTTTTGGAACTTTCGAGAACAGCTGCATCAAATTCGTCCATCCTTTCCATTAGAATAGCTCTGAGTTCAGTATAACAGCAATCACACATGGGTTTTTCTACAGTTTGAGCATTAATTTCATTCCAAAGCAATAAAACAGACCAGGCTTCATCACTAAAGCAACGCATTCTCGACGGGGAATCGTCACCACAATTATAGCATTTCTTGTACTTAACTGAGAGCTCATCTTGTGATAATTTTCCATCTAAAAAAGATTGCTCTTGTTTTTTTATCGAAGAGTTTTGACCTTGAGACTTCTTAACGCAAACTGCCATAATAACCTTTCCTATTATGGTTTAGTGTAAAAAAAGAAACAATCAACTTCACAAAAACTTTTTGGATCCTTTTATAACTAGATACTAATATAACATATTGCTCACAACATGATTAGAATATCAAATTTAAATAATATTTTTTATAGTTCGACAAGAAGAAAAAAAGAAACAACAGGGAAAATAAAATAAATACTAGTGAATACACTCATAAAAATAAGACTTTCTACTTCTATTTCACACAAGCCCAAAGTTTAACACTATCACTTCCATGAGTTTTAAAGCTTTCACTTAAAAACAACTCGCTATGCAAATTCGTCAGTATACCAAATTGAAAAAATCGAGCAGCTTTTTCATAATCAGAAAGATCTTTACCATGATGCATCCATATGGGCTCAGAAGCTGAATCAAGTTGAAGAGCAAAAGGCCCTGCACATTTACTCATATCTTCCATCCCGTCAGGGGGAGCTTCTAATTTTAAGTACCTCAAAACAGAATTTTCTTTTGGAAGCAGAGCAATTAAAAAACCTTCATCAGGAGTGGGGGCATTTGTAAAAACAGCGCGCTCATCTCCCGTTACAGAAATTTTTTCATGTGAGAGATAACATACCTGTCTTCTTGTATTATCTTGAGAAAATAGGTCTGTATCAACATATCCATCATCACACAAACCATCAGACCTTAAGTGCACTAGATCTGATCCATCTATAACTTTTTCCTCAGGAAGCTCATCCAACAAATCATTAATAACATAGATTCCTTCCTTATCGATTCGTTGAAATTTAAATTCAGAATAAGGATCACTCAGGCTGAGCATACCAACACCAAGAATATTAGTATGCAGAGGACAGAGTAAAAAATTCTCTGGTATTGCGCAATATTCAATTAAATTATCATCAACAAACCCAAAATAATAATCAGAGTCCCGAGAAACGTCAACCTCCACCCGAGCCTGATGATAAACACGAATATTATGAAGCTGTATCAGAGTCTTTTTATCTGTATCCAAGTGATAAAGATAAAAAACGTTATCATAACAAAGGTAGTCACGACAGCAAGCCTCCCCCTCACATGGCAAATCTTCAAAAGGAGCTGTAAGGTCTATCTCTTCCTCTTCAAACGGACAATCCATACAACCACAAGGACTCATATACTCTGTGGAAAGAAGAATATCCTCAGGGCAATAATCGCAAACGTCTCCAAGAGAATCATTATCTAAATTTGTTTGATCAGGATTAAATTTATCATCACAATTATCATCAAAACTACAAACTTTATCAGGCTTTCCATCAGATTCATCTTCAAATTCATTGAAGTTTGAAACGCATTTGTTATCACAGCAACCTACTTGATTGCTTTCTTCGTCCCATTTATAGCCCCATCCTTTGCATTCTTCGTGGCTAATGCGAACTCCCCCAAAAGCATTTTTATAAGAAAAACACTCGTAGTCTTCTAGATTATTTGGCTCAATGAAAGCTTGTATTGCATTTTCTTGACTGAGATCAACTTCTTCTTCATTGAGTGTTTTTATAGTTGAGCAATAGTCTTTTGCCCAGTTAATTTGATTGGTATCAAGAGTGTTACTATCCATTTTATCATGACATCTTGTAGGACAAGTAAGCTCACCAAACTCATAGCCAAGTTCTTTTGAAAAAGTAGACGGGTATACACCTCTACGACAACGATTTTTTTCATCAGGAGACTCACAGCAAAGAAGCTCGTATGTGATACCACTCCTTGGATCATAATCAGTTTTTATACAGTTAGAGTCTGAGCTACAAAGAGTTCCTTCGAAACCACCACTTTTACCCTCTTCATAGTCTTTATGCTCTGTTTTTTTCTCATCAATTATTGCTAAAAAATCAGACTCTCCTGCTGTCATAGAATCCGTAGGCTCTGTTTCATAACAACATATAATATTTTGATCACAAAGTACTTCTACACTGCAAGACTCATTTGGTTCTTGAATATCACATTGATCTGTAACAACAGCACAAGCGTTATCTGTAAAGGACCAAAAATTATTCCGAATCCCTTCGATCCATCCACCAAAAGCACAGCCTCTTGCTATGCTTACATTCTCGCAGTAAACTTTCTGACAAATAGGCTCACCTGTGTTTTCATTATTTCCTCTGTAACGCTCTCCATTGGCACAAGACCCTCCTGAAGAAATTTCACAAGAACCATTTTCTTGGAGAGTAAAAGGATAAAGACATTCACACACAGGGGAGCCATTGACAATACTTGTTAAATATTCATTTTTGCCACAGAGAAAAGTTCCATCCGTATTTTTTTCAAACGATCTAAAAGAAACTGGAGGAATGGTGCTGACAGGAATCGTAATAGCACTTTCTTTAAAGGCATCGTCTTTTGGCATAGACTCAATTTGAAAAGGCAGAAAAGGAGATCCTTCTGGGCGATTATGCCTCACTTGAAAACGAATATGGATAGTTTTTGCTTGATCACATTCCCCAGGAATAGCTTCTCCTAGAGAGTAAGAAGTCGTTGATCCAGGAGAGTCTTTATCTCCTAAGTATTCATCTGTTGTTCCGCAGGTAGCCCAAAACTCAGCTTTCACCTCATACTGACAGTGACTTCTGTCAGCTGTCTGACTCGTGCAAAGTGCAGAAGTTTTATAACTGTAACTAGATCCTGTCACCTGATAAGAATCCGGATCAGAAATTGAAATAGCCTCTCCCTGAATGAGAAGAGCCTTTCTGATAGAATCTGGAAAATCATAAAGAGTAAGAGATTTTGGAGACTTAGGATCCGTTGCTGTACAATCATTCGTGTCACTTTGATTCAAACAATTAAAAAGATCTGTGTTAAAAAGAGAACTGTAACTTAACACAGTTCGCGAAGTGACCCCTTGCTCCACGTGGTCGTAAACTGTTTGCATATTCAGTCTGTAGCTCAAAAAATCAGCTTGACGAGACTGTCTTGTCATAAAAAAACCAATGAAAAGACTTAAAACACTAGTAATCGCAAGTGAGACTAAAATCTCGACCAAAGTAAAAGCTTTTTCTAGAAAAAAAAACTTCATAAAAATTCTCTTAGAAAACTTATAGTCACTCTGTAGATTCTGCTTATGATGGTGATAGAGGTGGAAAAAGACGACGACAACAAATCTTTTCTACTTCCTCACACGATATCTCTTCTTTACACTCACCACCGTCCCATGAATCTATACGACAATTAAATTTGCATGTCTTTCTATAGTGCTTCTGTAGCCATTCATCTTCTTGACAGGTTTCTTTTTTCTCACAAGCATAGGCATCTTCAAAAAGCACACACCTTACTCTGTGATTCTTAGTTAAACCAACTGGAACCATTCCTGCTTCACATTCATAAGTCACATCAGTGGTTTTTTTACAAATAGGCCCTCTTTCATTTTCTTCCCCTGTCTCTGTATACTCACTAGCACACTCACAGAGTGCACGACCCGTTTTTGAAAAACCAGTGATAGCAGCGCCTAGGTTACACTGACTATTAAAGCGCGAGTCAAACACAGAATCAAGAGGGTGGTGAACAAAAAATTCTCTCTCTGGAAGATTTTTCATTTCGTTTCCAAGACTTTTTAAAGAATTTTCTTTCTGTCTCACACGATAAGAGAGGTGAATACTAGAAGCTTCCTTATCACATTGACCATTTTGCGCTTTTTCACATCTCACATAAAAAGAAGTTTCGGCAATAAAAACACAAGATGCTTCTGAAGAATCCCCATCACAAGAACATGAAGCACCATTTGTGTCATAGCAAACAGAGTCTGAACTCAAACCATTTTCAATAAGAGGACCAGAAATAGCAGAGACCCCGCCTTCAGAAGTCTGATAAAACAGACTGAATCCAAGGGCTGTTTCTTGTGACACAGCAGAACAAGAGGAAGGTCTTTCTACACAATTAATTAAATCCGTATTTTTTGTATCTGCCAAACTTATATAAACAGAAAAAGGTGTACTCACTTTATTATATAAAT
>CANFEH010000074.1 GCA_947445855.1 Zetaproteobacteria bacterium | reverse complement strand
TGCGGCTTTTTTCTGAGTCCAGCCGTTTGATAATTTATCTATTACTCGAGATCTTAAGTCATCACTATATGGAGCAGGCATAACAAATCCAAAAAATCACAACATATCAATATTATTATAAATATCAACCTATATTGGAAGGGCTATAGGTATCAAGAGAACCTGTGTATTCTTCTATTGTCTTTGTCTCCTCTAAAGAACATTCAGGGCGACAAGGAAGTGTTAGAAGAAAGCCAAGCCCTTGGATTAGATGAGTTGCAAGGTAAGGAACACCCATCAGAGCAGGATAGAGCCCTAAAGTAGACGCAATAGTTATGCAATAACAATTCTCGTCATACCTATCGCGGCGTTCATTCTTCTCATAACAAGTACAACATGCTCCACATGAAATAAATTTCCAAAATTCATTGGCCCAAACTTGATTATCGAGACATGGTGTTTTTGTGCAAGGATTACAGGAGCACTCTTTTGTTACTTGTCTTCTCTGCCCTCTTTTTAGGGTTTTGCTAACCTCATCTCGGCTCATTTCAGAATAAGAGTTTTTTACGTTTAAGGCCTTTAAAACTTTATCATTAAGAGAGTTAAATCGAGTAAATAAGCGATAAATAACATCTTGGTATGTTTTTACAAAGTTTGCTTTTTCTACAGGGGTTGTTGCCGTGTCGCCGAATTTCTGAAGGAGATCTTTTGTTTCTGTTTCAAGAAGCTTAAGCTCCGCAATATAAAGCTCCATTTGTAGATCAGTATGCTCAGCTCCTTTTGTTAAGGAGCTTAAGAGAAAAAGAGGAACGAAAAGAAGAAGGTAGAGTTTAAAGAGATTTTTTTTCATAAGAATATTTCTTTCTTAAAAATTAGATAAGAGACGAGGAGGCTATTCTCTATCCTAATGATTTAAAGCAGTCAATGTTGTTAAAGTTTTTAAAATGATAAGTGAGAAAGAAAGTTTTCTTGAAAACTTTTGAGGGTATGAAGGGAGTTTTCTTTTCTTGTTTTCAAAGGTATAGATGGGAGAGTTCGCATATCTTCTGCGAAGCTGAAATAAAATTTTATTTTAGCTTCTGTTCCAGAAGGGCGAATCATCACTTTTAAATTATTTTCTAAAGAAAAGCTTAAAACATCAGACTCTGGAAACAAGGTAAATGCTTCTTCTTTGTAAGAATTTTTTGAAGAGTGTTTTGTTCTTTTTTTGTAATCTAGAAACTCTAGGACTTGTAAACCAAAAAACTCTTTTTTCTCAAACGCTCGGAAAGAACTCATGATTTTATTTATTTTTTCTAAACCATCTAAACCAGGAAGGCTTAGTGTTTTTAAACTCTCTGAGTGAACACCAAATTCTTCATAAATAGTGTCAAGAACTTCTAAAACAGATTGTTTTTTTTCTTCACAGTAAGAATAAAATTCACAAAAAAGAGCTGCAGTAGAAATAGCATCTTTATCTCTCACAAAATCTTTTGCTAAAAAACCAAGGCTTTCTTCCCCACCGCACAAGAATGTTTTTCCTTCTTTTTCTTTTTTTGCCATTATACTTGCAATCCACTTAAATCCTGTCAAAGTCTCGTAGCAATCACAGCTGTATTTGTGAGCTATTTTCCTGAGAAGGTCTGTGGTCACATTTGTTTTAACAATATAAGAATTTTTGAAGGAAAAAGAATTTTCTGCTAAAGAAGAAAAAATATATGAAGTGAGAAGAGATGCCATCTCGTTTCCATTCAGATCAACCCAAGTGTCATTGTTTTTGAAAGACACTCCTAATCTGTCTGCATCAGGGTCTGTAGCTAAAACAAGCCTAGCTCCTTTTTTGTCTGCGTAGGCTTTTCCTAAGACAAGGGCTTCAGTGTCTTCTGGATTGGGAGAAGTGACCGTAGGGAATAAACCATCGGGATCTTTTTGTTCTGGAACAAGGAAGAAGTTTTCGTAGCCTCTTTCTTTCATGAGTCTTGGAAGAATTGTTCCACCAGCCCCGTGAAGAGGGGTGTAAACAATTTTTTGATCTCTCTTCTTTGGTTGTCTATAAGTGACTTCTCTTTGGACTTTTAAATAATGAAGATCTGCTTCTTCATCACAATAAGTGATAAAACCTTTTTCACAAGCTTCGTTAAACTCAAAACTTTTTAAATGAGCGTAGTTATCAAGACGATTGTAGTGGGAAATAATTCCTTCGTCATGAGGATCTACTATTTGTCCACCGTCAGCCCAGTACACTTTGTAACCGTTGTAAGAGGGTGGGTTGTGGCTAGCAGTAAGACAAATACCTGCTTCGCACTGAAAGTGTCTCACCATAAAAGAAAGCATTGGAGTTGGACGTAGCTCACGGGTCAAATAAGTGTGGATACCGTGGTAGGCTAGCACACTAGAAACCACTTCTGAGAATTCTTTTGACGTATTTCTAGAGTCAAAGCTAATAGCTACTTTTAAAGAAGATTTATTTCCATACACTTCTTTCATGTAAAGACATAAAGCTGTGGTGGCTTTTTTCATAGTATAACGGTTCACCCGAGCAGTTCCAGCTCCGACTAAACCTCTCATTCCACCTGTTCCAAAAGCTAGCTCACAAGAAAAACGTTCTAAAATCTCTTTTGTTTGATCTGATTCTATCAGCTGAGCCACTTCTTTACGAGTACTCGCATCAAAACAAGAGTTTTCTGCCCAATCTTTTGCTTTCTTAAAGGCGCTCACTTTGTCCATTAGTGCTCACTTTGTAAGTAGTCCATGTATTTTCTAGAGGTCATGAGATTAGGATTTTCTTGACCTTCCATCTCTATTTCTATAAGCCATCCATCTTCATAGGGATTATGAGCAATAGCTTCTGGTTCATCAAGAAGCCTTTCATTCACAGCAATTACAGTTCCATTGCAAGGAGCGTAAATATCAGAAACAGTTTTTGTGGATTCAATGGTCCCAAAAGCTTCTCCTTCTGAAACTTTCGTCCCCACACTAGGTAAATCCACATGCACAACATCACCTAGTTGTTCTACAGCGTAAGAAGAAACCCCTATTCGTGCTTTTGAGTCTCGTCTGCGTAACCATTCATGATCTTTAGTGTACATAAGTTCTTCAGGGTAAGTCATTTGAAAAAACTCCTTTCATGAGCAGAATTAATTTTTAATTTTAGCTTTATACATAGGTTTTTTTGTTATCTTGGCAGTTTTTAGCTTGCCTCTCACATCAATCTCTATTGGTTTTTGTTCATCTAACAAAGAGATGTTTAAAAGAGCAAGCCCTCCTCGTTCACCAAGACTTGGCAGCACAGATCCGCTTGTGACAAAACCAATTTCTTTGCCATCTTGAAACACTTTCATGTGTGATCTGGCTATTGCACTATCTAGCATGTTGAAAGCGTAAAGTCTTCTTTCTAAACCTTTTTCTTTTTGCTCTAAGATCGCCTCGTGTCCTATAAACGAAATGGCTTTATCTAGACGTGTTGCCCATCCAATACCGATTTCAAGAGGACTCACTGTTTCATCCATTTCTTGACCATAGAGGGGGTAACAAGCCTCTAGTCTCAGAGTATCTCTCGCGCCAAGTCCAATAGGTTTTACTTTTGTAAGCTCTTCTGTCAGAAGAACTTTTTTCCAAAAAAGAGAAGCAAGACTTTTTGGCATATAAACCTCATAGCCTTTTTCTCCTGTGTACCCTGTTCGAGCAATATAAAAAGCTTGTCCATCCTCATACTCAAGAGTTGCTATTTCCCCGTACTCTAGAGAGTTCAATTTTTTAGAAGTTTTATAAGACGAGAAAGGCTCAAGGCATTCTTCACTTGAAGGTCCTTGGATAGCCATCTGAGCAAAATCTTCTGAAGCATTTTTAAGGGTGAGATCTTTTAATCCTTCTGCTATTTTTTGAAGCCACAAAAAATCTTTTTCTGTGTTCGAAGCATTAACACAAAGAAGATATTCTTCTTCTGCTAGTTTATACACAAGAAGGTCATCTATCATTCCTCCTTTTTCGTTTAAAAGAGCTGTGTACTGACCTCTTCCTGTAGATAAAAGATCAAGGTCATTAATAAGAGCTTTTTGTAAAAAAGAGTTAGCTCCTTTTCCTCTTACAAAAATTTCTCCCATATGACTCACATCAAAAAGTCCAACATATTTTCTCACATGTTCGTGCTCTTCTATAATTTTGTTATAAAAAACAGGCATAGACCAACCACTAAAGTCCACCATCTTTGCAGAGTGAGCAAGATGGTTTTCATACATAGGTGTTTTTTTTATTATCGTTGTCATAGTTTCCAAAGGGGCTCCTTTTTTAAGAAAAAACGCAAAATAAAAACCATGGTATCATAGAATGTGTAGGGAAAAAATTATTTCAAGAGGGGCACTCGTTTTTTTTTGAAAGGGTTCGAAATGCATAAGTATTTTAACTTTATTTGGTTTTTTGTATTTTTTTCGTTTTTTATGGAATCTTGTCGCACAGTTCGTCAAGGATCTTCAAGCTTAAGCTCTATGGTGAATGGAGAGGAAGAAGGAGGAGGAGGAGGTGGTGGTGGTGGTGGTGGAAAAGAAGAAGATACTCCTGCTTCAAATGGTCAAGGGTCTTCAAGCTTTAGCTCTATGGTGAATGGAGAAGAAGAAGGAGGAGGTGGAGGTGGAAAAGAAGAAGATACTCCTGATTCAAATGAAGGAAATGAAAAGACAACCCCTAAAAAAGGAGATCCTTTCTTTGTTCTTTTCAAGACTCTAGGGGAAGTAAGGACGTCTTCAGTGGAATTTTATACGACACTTCAAATTATTTTAGCTAAGTTTCTTACAGTAGCAGAAGAAGATAAGACTTTATTTCTTAAAGAGGTGGAAGAAAAGTATAAAATTCTTGCAACCAGAGAAGCTCTTTTTTTAAAAAAAGAAGCACAACTTTCAAATAAAAATATTCCTGAAAAAGCTAGTAATATTTGTAAACTATTAGATGAATATGTAGACGGAGAAGGGAGTGTTGAATGGAAAGAGGCTCTTTTGTGGGTCCACAAAAAAATGAAACTGAATTTGATAAAAAATGACAAGATATTTTCTGGTTTTTCTATTGAGGAGAAGCTATTAATACAACCTATACAACGATTAACAAGACTTAACCTTCAGGTAGAAGGCATAAAATCTCAGCTGTCCAAAGCAGGTATAGGGACTGAAGATGAGCCAATAAAAATCTGTGAGAAAACTAGTTCAAACCTTAAAGAATATCTAATGGAAATAAATCGCTACTTAAAAGCTATTATACCTACAGAAGAAGAGCTTATGATGGAGCTATTACAAAATTGTCCTTGCTCAGGAGACTGCTCTAAAGGAGCTATTTCTTATTTCAGGGCAAAAGAAAACTGGTGTTATGTTGAGTATAGAAAAGGGTTATGCACTGAAGATTATAGTAAAACTGATGGGAGATTTGCGCAGAAAGTAGAGACACTTCTAGCAAATCAAGGAACTTTTAAGTACTGGAAAAATTCAACTGACTATCTTGTTAAAAGTGCTCAAACAACAGGCTGGTGGAGAAAATGTGACCCATAAAGATTTTTTGAGCATAGAAGTCTTCTACTTATTTTGAGATCTTTCCTTATTGACAAGATAATAAGCCTTATGATTTTTATACACACATAAAAGCAATACATATCTGATATATAGAGGAAAAATCGTGAGAATAATTTTGTACTATTCTATTCTTTTTGGTCTCAGTCAGTTTGCTTTAGCTATTTCAGAACAAAAATTTGAACTCTATAAACCAGGTTACACACGGGAAGGATTTTGCGATAAAGGTGTTGAACTGACTCTCATGAGAGGCTCTGTTATTTTAAAAAATTTCGTTAAAGGAGTTTGTGATTTATATGTTCCTCCAAATGTAAGGAAATATAAAATTCAATCATCTTCTAAAGATCGTTGTGGTACAGAACACTATATAGCTAAGAGAAATTATGATGATGAAACATATACCCTTAAAATCACTGATCACAGAAAGAGGGTTTGCGAAGATTTTCCAGCATCAAAAATAATTGTTATTGAAGAGGACAGCTACGGCAACGGTGTTGAAATGCATTTGCCTCGCTAGGGAAGCTCATAAAGTAGTAGTGAGTTCCCTGATAGTCTCTCTTAAATTGTCTGATGCAAGGTGTGTGCTTTTTTCAAGAAACGAGACAGCTTCTTCTAAACGAGGATCTTTTGTGACAAAAAGAGCAATCAAGGCATTTCGTTGAAGGCCTTCTTTTTTTGCACGAGTAAGAGGAGTTCCTCCAAAAGTTTTTTCATAAAAATCTTGGTCCATCGTAGCTACTTCAAAAAGATTTATATGAGCTCCAAGTTGCGCGTAAGTTTTTTCTGTGAGACTTGCTCCTCTGTTGTAAGGACAAGCAAGTTGGCAGATGTCACAACCAAAGACATATTGTTTAAAGTGAGGCCAAAATTCTTTTGGGACAGGGCCTCTATGTTCAATCGTCCAGTAGGAAATACATTTTCTAGCATCGAGAACATAATCTTCTGAGAGAGCTCCTGTTGGACAGTGTGTTTGACAACGTTTACAGGAGCCACACCCCCCTAGAGAACTTCTTGTGCTAGGATCAACAGATTCTTTTTTATCGTAAACCACTTTTTCATCGATAAAAATTTCTACCATGGAGAAATAACTACCAAGTTCTGGGTGGATAAAAAGTGAATTTTTTCCAATAAAACCTTTTTGTGACTTTGTGGCTAAAGCTTTTTCCAAAAAAGGCCCACTGTCTACAAACACGCGAGAACGTATTTCAGGAGAGTGGATTCTTAATTTTTTTAAAATATTTTCTGATTTTACACGCAAGTACTTATGATAATCCCGAAGCCTTGCATACATAGCAATCCGAGGAGGCCCTTTTTTAACTTCTATTAGTTTGTCTCCTGCAAAGTAGTTGTAAGCAAAAATCAAAGCAGACTGGGCACCTTCAACAAGAAGAGCAGGGCTTTCTCTAAACTGTTGGTAGTTTTCCATGTAAGACATGCCTGCTTGGTTTCCATTTTTGATCCAATCAAGATATTTTTTGTAGTAAAAAGGATCCAAGTTTAAATCAACAGCTCCTAAGAGAATAAGATTTTCTTCTCGAGCAAGATCTTCTACGAACTCTCTTGTGAAATGGGATATATCTTTTGATCTCTTGTCTTCCATTATGCAAAGCCATTTTCTATGAGTTTGTTGTGAATAATTTCGTAAGAAGCGCTCTCTCCCCACCAAATTTTTTGCGCTAGAATAGCTTGTTCAATAAGCATAGGAAGGCCATCAAGAGAAATAAATCCTCTTTGTTTGAGATGAGAGTAAAGAGCAGAAGGTTTCCCGTACACAAGGTCACAAAATCCTCCGTTAAAATTTTTAAGAGGCTCTAGAAAAGATGAAAGGTCATCTCCTTTGAGAGGTGCACTTGTGCCTTGTACAAGATAAAGAGGGTGTGCCCCCATCTTCTTAATTATTTTTTCAAGAGAACTTGGCTCAAATGGAAGAAAATGAAGATTTTTATAAAGAGTTTTTAAGTTCTCATCGTTTTTTTCGCCTCGTCTAATTATATAAACAGGTTTCTGAGAAAGTTTGTCTTTTAAAAAATCTAGGATAGAAATAAAAACATCCCCACTTCCTATGAAACAAAAAGCTTCGTAGGATTCGATTTTTTTGTCATGTCGTGTGAGCGCATTCCAGAAGCCTTCTCCATCTGTGCTGTAAGCTTTCCAACCTGTGCCTATTCGTTTTAGTGTGTTCACAGAAAAAAGTTTTGTCTCACCCACCAGTTTTCCAACCAAGTGTTTATGAGGATTTGTTATATTTAAGCCGAGGCCACCTTTTTTGTGGAAGCTCTCTAAAAAATCTTTTATCTGAGAAGAAGTTAAACTATAGGCCTCGTAGTGTGAGCTGCGGCCTAACCACTGTGCAGAGCTATTGTGGATAAGTGGAGACAGGCTTTTTGTTGTGTTTTCTCCAAGAAGCCCAAGAAAGCCCTTTTGTTCTAAATAATTAGGATTTACTTCATCCGGTGACACAGTCTTTTGTTCCTCGTTTATTTTTGCTAAGGTAATATTTTCGAAGAAACATAACAAAAATTTCACCGCGATTCAAATAAAAGAATGAAAACAATTTACTGCAACGATTTTTTAAAAGATTTAAAAGAAGAAGACTTTAGCCAAGGGACCTCTCTCACTATGGGGAATTTTGATGGATGTCACCTGGCTCATAAAGAGATTCTTCTAAAGACAAAGCAGTTAGCTCTTGCGTCAAAGAGTATTTCTGTTGTTCTCACTTTTTTCCCTCACCCAAGAGATTTCTTTTTTACAAAGTCATCTTCTTTAGAGCAAAAAAGACTTTTCTCTCTCAAGCAGAAACTAGAAGCTATTCAGGCCTGTGGCATTGATTGTGTGATTGTTCAAAGTTTTCAAGAAGAGTTCAGTCATCTTTCTCATGAAGATTTTTACACTCTTCTTCTCAAAAAAAAATTACACGCTAAAAACATTGTGATTGGAAACAACTTTTGCTTTGGAAGAGATCGCCTTGGGACATCTACTTGGCTTGCTGAAGAGGGTCTTAAAGACAGTGTAGCTATTCACCCTCTTCCTCTCATGGAAAAAGACGGGACCCCTGTCAACAGCACCCAAGTAAGGACATGTCTCTCAGTTGGAGAAGTAGAAAAAGCTAAGCGTCTTCTTGGAAATCCTTTTTACTTGGATGGAGTTATCGTAGAGGGAAATCAAATGGGTCGAAAGTTTGGTTTTCCTACAGCTAATTTTTCTCAAATTGAACAAATAATTCCTGCGAGAGGGGTTTATTCTGGTTTTCTTCGGGTGTTAAAAGAGTCAGAGGAAGAAGAAAAAGCTGTTGTGATTAATATTGGTTTTCGCCCTACCGTGGTGCAAGATGCTAAACAACTTATTGTGGAAGCTCACTGTTTTGACATAAAAGAAAGTGAGCTTTCTCTCTACGGAAAAAAGTGTCGTCTTTTCTTTCATCACAGGCTTCGCAGTGAAGAAAAATTTGCTAATTTAGATGAGCTAAAAAAACAAATTTATGCTGATATCCAGCAAGCCAGATCTTTGAAGTAAATTTTTAATATTGTGGTTTACCGCTACATATATGAGACTTTCTTCTCACTATTTTATTACCTAAAAAGTGGGGGTTTAAGTATGAGACAATTTAAGTTTTTATTTCTTCTAATAACTTTTATTTTTTTTAGTTTTTCATTTTTTGCTGACTGTAGTGATGGTGATTATAAAATTATAGTTTCTGCTCATGGGGTCTGGGGTGATAGAGAAGTTCACATTGAAAAATTTGAAATTAAACCAGAAGAGGCTTTGTCCCAATTGGTAGAGAGGCTTTCTCAGGAAGTTTTAAAAGAACAAAGTGTACATAGCGTCACATCAGATTTTTCACATTTACATAGCATGTTGCAAGAGGTGTTAGAACAAAAAGGCGTCAAAAAACTACCTCTTGTGATGGATCAATATTCGCTTAAGTACGAAAATGGAAGACCATTCAGAAAGGACAAACCTATACAAAATGGTGATGTTTTAGAGTTCTCTTCTAGGATAGAATTTGGTCGTGTTTTTAGAGGGGCTCAGTTCCAGGGGATGGTAATGAAAGGGCTTAATTTCAACGGTGCTGATCTTCTAGGAGTTTCTTTCATAGGAGCTAATATCAAAGGAGCTAAGTTCAACGGGGCTGTTTTATTCGGTGCTAAGTTCTCGGAGGATTTCCAATGGGCTGAGTTCCAAGATGCTGATTTAAGCTATGCTTCTATAATGCGTGCTAATACCAATTATGTAAAATAATTGAGGTTTATTTTAAGTTAGAATTTGCCCAGCTCCTTGAGCAAAGTTCTTGAATATTTCCGTCTTCATCACAGAATGTGTTCCAAGCGTAACAACAAGCATCCACGATATCTTCATAAGTTTTA
>CANFEH010000073.1 GCA_947445855.1 Zetaproteobacteria bacterium | reverse complement strand
TTTCGTGAACGTTTCGTCTGAGTCAAAGAAATCAAGATTAAAAAAAACATGCGAGAATTTTTTTAGAACAGATAGCTGAATTTTTACTAAACGAGGCAACCTTTGCTCTAGAGTTTGTATTGATTCTCTAAGTTTTAGAACCCCTTTTTCTTTAAAGAGAAAAGCTATTTTTTCTTCTAAAATTTTAAGTTGTTTTAATCTTTCATGGAGAGTTTCTGCAAAATTTTCTAAAAACTTTATATCTTTGGTCTCGAAAATATTTATTACATCGTCAATACAGCTTAAATATATTTTTTTATACATTTCTGTTAACTGTTCATATAAATCTTCTTTGCTGTGGGTTTTGACTATGGTATGAAGCTCATTAGCTTTTAGCATTAAGTCTTTACTTAGTTCTGCTACTTTGTCTGGAAGAGAGTTAATAGGATTACAAAAAGTTTTATGAGATTCGTAAAAAGCTAGGATTTTTTCTTTTACAGACTGTGTTTCTTCTTCACTTTTCCCAGAAAAAACAGGACTAGGATCAACTCTCAGGTATAATAACATGATATAATCTTTTGGATTGAAAATAGAATTTCCAGGATTTATCTCACGAGATTCTTGTAAGAAGTTTTGAACAGATTGAATCACAGACTTTTTACAGACATATTCTTGCATTTCATCGAAAGAAATCTGACTGATTTTTTCATCTGGAAAATTAGAGCAGTAGGTTTGTGCTGAAGTGATGAAACTAGCTAAAAGCTTTGGTGAGAGGTTAAGAAAGAAAAGGACACAAAAAGACGGAACTTTCCAAAAAACCATGAAACCTCCCTAAATCAGACATAAGAACCTTCTTGAGGGGAAGAAAGCTAGCTTTTTTAAGAAGTAAAGAAATTTATAAAATTTTTCTAGTAAAAAATTTTTTTAGGGAGTGGTGCCAAAAATTCTATCTCCAGCATCTCCAAGGCCTGGGACTATATAAGCTTTTTCATCAAGTTTTGGATCTACAGAGAGTGTTACAACAGGGACATCAGGGTGTTTTTCATGAAAGTAAGAGAGACCTTCTCTTGAGGCAAGAAGGTTTACAAAAATAATTTCTAGTGGTTTTTCTTTTTTTAGAAGATCTACAGCAGCAACAGCTGATTTGCCAGTAGCAAGCATGGGGTCAAGTAGGAAGACTCTTCTTTTTTCCATTTTTTCTGGTAGTTTTTTATAATATTCCACAATAGTTTTTGCTTTTTCTTCTCTATAAAGCCCAATGAATCCAACGGGAGAATTTGGAAGAAGAGTACGAAAGGCTTCTAAGAAACCATTGCCAGCTCTTAGTATAGGGATGAGTACAGGAGAGAGTTCTTTCAGAAAAGGAGCTTTTGTTTTAACAAGTGGAGTTTCAATTTCTTTTTCTTCGAGTAAGAGATTTTCAGTGGCTTTAACGCAAAGAAAATAACTGACCTCTGTCATGATGCGTTGAAACTCAGAGGGAGGTGTTTCTTTTTTTCTAAGAAGACTCAGTTTGTGAAGAGCTAGTGGATTTTTGACAAGATGTAGATCTTTCATTTTTTTCTTTCAAATTTTTTAGGAGTGAGAGGTTTGTTTTTTGATTTAAAAATCAGAGTGACGACGATTAGGTCGAGGAATATTTTTTAATCTAGTTTCGCGTCTAAGTTTTGCTTCTTCGAAGATTTTTTTTTCTTCTTCTGTTTGAGGTGTGAGAGCAGGGATAGCTGTTGGGCGTGCGTAGCTATCAATTGCTACCATGGTCACATAAGCTGTAGCTGTGTGGTGGTACTCAGAACTTTGCGGATTCTCAGCAGAAACTTCTATCCCAACTTCACAACTTGTTCTTGAGGTGTAGTTTACTTTGGCCTTAATGTAGACAATCCAACCTAAGTGAATAGGGGCCAAAAAATTCATAGCATCGATGGAAGCTGTGACTACTGTTTTTTTGCAATGCTTTTGGGCACAGATAGCAGCAGCAATATCAACCCAAGAAAGAACAACCCCTCCAAAAATTGTACCAAGAGCATTTGTGTGTTGAGGTAGAACGATTTGAGTCATCTCTACTCGGGAGTGTTCAGGGCTTGTTTCTTTCATAAATAAATCCTTTTTTGAAATTTTTAGACGAGTTAAAGGAAAAAGCTCCAAAAACTAACAGGAGAAAGAAGCTGTATCAAAGCTCCAAGGGCTAAGAAAGGCCCAAAAGGAATAGCTGCTTTCATGGACAGTTTTTTTTGCGCGCTTAATAGAATAATTCCAATAAGACTTCCAGAGAGAGAGCTATAGAAAAGAATTGGAAAAAGAGCTTCATACCCAAGCCATCCTCCCATGAGAGCTAAAAGCTTAGCATCACCCATGCCGATTCCTTCTTTTTTACGAAGAAAATGATAGAACCACGCTAGAGCAAAAATAAATCCACCACCCAGTAAAATGCCAAGAAGTCCGCTTTTCCAGGAAAGTTCAGGGTGAAGCAAAATAACAAGAGGGGTCATGAAAATTCCTGGAATGCTTATTTTATCGGGGATAATCATAAAGTGAAAATCAATCACAGAGGTGACAACCATGATAGAAATAAAAAGAAAGCCGTGCAGAAGTCTTAACCACTCTTTTGAAGAGATATAATGGAGTTGAAAAATAGATATTCCCTGAAGCCTAAGCCTGAAAATAAGGAGCACAAGAAGGACGGCTGTTAGAATTTCCACAAGTGGGTACTCAGGGCTTATTTTTTTCTTGCAGCAAGCTGACTTACCAAGGAGAAAAATATAACTCAAAAGGGGTATATTTAAATAAAACGGAATTTCTTTTTTGCAGTGAGGACAAAAAGATCTCGAAGAGCCCCAAAAAATTCCACGCGGAATGCGGTAGATGCACACATTGAGAAAGCTTCCCCAAATGAGACCGAAGGTAAAAGTGAAAAGGACCGTGGAAGTGAACAAAGATAGCTCCTCGTTACAAAAATGGAATGAGTCAAAGCCGAAATTAATTTATAATAATACATTCTATAATATTTCGCTAGATAGAGTGCAAATAACAACAATTTCGAAAATTTAAAAAAAATAGTTAGGTCTTATGAAACCAACAGCTTTAAGCAAACTCGATTGGCAGGATTTACTAACATCCTTATCTCAGCATTGTCAAACAGAGGAGGCAAGAGCTAGAGTATTTCAAATGCAAGTTGGTCTTCCCAAAGAAGAAATTTTAAAACGTTGGGACGCGACTGAGGCTTTGACTCATTTGATAGAGTCAGGGTATTCACCTCGGATTGGAGAGCTTACTCCCATAGAGCCTCTGATAAAAGTTCTTCGTCTCGGGCGTGTTTTGGATGGGTGTGAATTAAAGATTATTCACGAGCTTCTTATTACAACTGAGCGTTTAATTTTATTCATGAGTGCTCTTGGGGGAAAAAATCCTGCAATTCTCGAGATGAAAGAAAATATTGTGTCTTGTCCTCATCTTTTTCAACAGCTTGCTAACTCGCTTGATGAAAAAGGAGAATTAAAAGATACAGCAAGTAAAACTCTTGAGCAAATCCGAGGTAAGATGAAATCTCTTGCTTTGGGTGCTGAAGCAAAGCTCAAAGAGTTCTTACATTCTCATGCAAGAGAAGCCCAGTACTTGCAAGATCAGTACTTCACAAAGAGGCTTGGACGTCTTGTTCTCCCTATTCGTTTGGATGGAAGAGGGCGAGTATCGGGAACCATAATAGATACTTCTGTCGGAGCTCAAACTATTTTCCTAGAGCCTACGAGTATTAAAGTTTTTAATGATGGACTGATCGAACTTTCTCAGCTTGAGAAAATTGAAGAGATGCGCATTTTAAAACAACTAAGCTTGGCTGTTTTAGAAAAAAATGAAGATTTGAGCAAAAGCTATGAAGGTCTTATTAGGATGGACTATTTCACAGCTTGTGCTTTTTTTGCTTTAGATATGAAGGCTAGTCGTGTTTTGCTTGTATCAAAACCAACTTTGTCTCTTAAGGAAGCTCATCACCCGATTCTTTTTTTGAAAAATAAAAAGTCTTCTCGTTCCAATAATATTAGTCTTGAGAACTCTCAGAGAACTCTTGTTATTTCTGGCCCAAATGCTGGTGGTAAGAGTGTGATTTTAAAAACAGTCGGTTTGATTCATGCTATGGCTTCGAGTGGACTTCTTGTTCCTTGTGATAAGGAGTCGTCTCTTTTCTTATTTGAAAATCTTTATGTAGAGCTTGGTGATAGTCAAAGTTTAGCAGAAAGTTTATCAAGTTTTTCAGGACACTTAAATCACTTAAAGCCTATTTTAGAAAATGCCACAAGCAAAGATCTTATTCTCTTAGATGAGCTTGCTACGGGTACAGAGCCTGCTATAGGGGCAGCTATTGCACAAGCTATTTTAGAAAATTTACATGAAAAAAATTGTCTTACAGTAGTCACTACTCATTTTAGTTCTTTGAAGCAACTGGCTGCTCAAGACAAAAGTTATCGTAATTGTTCCATGGAATATTCTCCAGGAGGTGGATCACCTACTTACAAAATTGTTCTAGATATTCCAGGGCAAAGTTATGGTTTAGAGCTAGCTGAAAAAGTAGGACTTCCTTCTCTTGTTATTCAAAGAGCAAGAGATTTAAAAGGAGGAGGTGATAGTGGTGCTCTGGAAATTTTGCTTGTTGAACTTTCTGAAAAACGAGATGAATTGCGAGCTAACGAAAAAGTTCTTCGTGAACGAACTGAAAAAGTAGACCGGTTGAGAGAGACTCTAGAAGGGGAACTAAAAAGCTTCAAGGAGAAAAAAGGAGAAAGCATTCATAATCTTGTGAGTTATTACGATAAAAAACTGGAAAAAATGTACGAAGATTTTTACGTTCTAGAATCTCAGTTTAAAAAAATTCTCAAAATATCAGAAGAAAAATCTCCGAAACGTTCGAGTGATGAGATCAAGCAACTTGAAAATATTAAAGAGCAAACAGAAAATCAAATAGCCAAGCTAAATGAAAGCATTATGGCTATTGGGTTTGAAAGAGCTGAGAAAAAAACAGATCTTCCTGGTCTTCCTTTTGATATGGAAAAAGCAAAAGAAGGTAATCAGGTCTATGTGGTGGATCTCAGAAAAGAAGGTAGCATTGTTGATATTATCGATGTTGCTGGTAGTAAAATTGAAGTGGCAATTGGCCCTTTACGTGTGAATGTCAGCGCAAAAGATTTAAGATATTTGAGTTCTGGTGCTCCTAAAAAAGATTCGACACAAAAGAAAATGAAAAGTTTCTTTAAAGATAAAAAAGACGCGAAATCATCAAACATTGATTTTAAAACTAGCACTAATACTCTTGATGTTAGAGGCAAAAGATTAGATGAAGCTTTAAGATCTATGTGGATTTTTGTGGATAAAGCTCTGCTGAGAGGGGAGCATTGTATTTATGTGGTCCATGGTCACGGGATGGATGCTTTGAAACAAGGGTTAAGGACAGCTCTAAAAGAAGAAAGCCCTTATGCTCTGAGCTATAAATCTGCAGAGCAAAATGAAGGAGGAGATGGGGTTACAGTCGTTTATTTTGACTAGTGATTTTTTTTCTGTGTGTGTTTGCTTGAAGAAAGATTTTAGTTAAACCTTTAGTATTGTAATCCACAAGGAAGAGAGTCTCCAAGGAGTTGTTTGTGTTCTTCTTCTTTTATGTGAACACGTTCCTCGATAGCTAGAAGCTCTTCTTTTTTCGCATTAAGATTTTTCATTTCTTCTAAGTAGAATGTTTTTAAATCTTCTTCTAAATCAAGTTCTCTTTCTCCTATTTTTCTTCCTGAATGAAAATAAAAACGCAAAAGAAAATGTTGCCATTTTTTCTTTTGTGCCAAAGTAAGTGAGCTAAGTTTTTCTGAAAAAGAATAAAGTACATTTGGTCTTAAAATATTTTCTGCTCCTGAATAAAGCATTACACGAGATGAAAGTCTTGTGAGAGCCCAAAATTTTTGCTCTATTAAAAGAGAGGCTCCTTGTTTAGTCAGGTCTGTTATAATTTGGTGTCCTAAGAGAGTTTTTTTTTCAGCAGACACAAGTTCTAGAGACCCGAGAGTCATAATCATTTCAGCTGAAGCTTCTTGATTTTTTATTTTAGGCAGAAGTTTAGAAAAAATTCGTTCTTGCCATTCTTTTGAGAGTCCGCCTGAAATCCTTCTCCAAAAAACCCACCATTCATTCTGCACTTGTCTTGCTTCTTGGTGTTTTAGGCCATCATCAAAAATTTTTGAGAGATCTTTTACTCGACTTTTATCACTTAAGTAACCATAACCAGGTCTTAAGAAATAACCAAGCAAATTAAAAAAAGCTGCTTCATGATCTTCACTTCTTGATCTTGTGTTTTTGTTTTCTAAAAGTGGTTGGGCTAGCTCTCTTAAGGTTTCAACCCGCCAGTTTTTTCTTGGGGTTGAAAAAAGTGTTTCAATATCGTTTAAAATTTTTGAAGCCACAGGTCTTTCATTCTGAAGATTTTTTCCTTTTCCGTAAAACTGAAGCAGTATTTCCCGTGCTAGTTTTAGTTTTTCTTCATGTGGAAAAAAAACATTCGAACTCTGAGCATTCTTAATATTTTCTTCAAAATTTCTTTGGCTGTTTTCTCGTGCTTGAAAAGTGAACTCCCAGACAGAAGACTCTTCTTCTGTGCTTTTGTCTCTTGAGATGCAGAAAATATTAAGGAGTCCTGTTTCTGTGAGCCCTGCTTTTAAAATTATAGGAATAAATTTTTCTTTTTCTTTTTTTGTTTCTATTCTTGTTTGAATGGGAGCTATCAGTTTGAATTGATTACTATTTAATGGATAAAAAGTTTCTATTTTATCTTCTGGTCTTTGCTCTGAGCTATAAAGAGATAAGTTGATGTCTTGATTAACAGCAAGTTTTAAGTTGGAAATAGAATGAAAAATATTTCGTCTTTTTTCTCCTTGAGCTAAGACACAAAGGAGCTTTCTTTCTTTGGAGTCTTTTTCTTCGATTTCAAGATAAAGACTTCTCGGGTAACCTGATGTGATAAGTAATTCTTCTGGATACCGAAGAGACAGTCCATAGAGAGAGGCTCCTTGTGAAACCCCGAGCTCTAGAGTTTTATTCGTGAGAGCAACAATCGGAGAATCTTGTCTAGACTCTAAATTCAAAAGAATACGTTCTTGTAAAATTTGAGGTATTAAGCTTCCACCTACAAAAAGAATATTATCTATTTTTGTGTGACCTAGAAACTGACTCATATGATAAGTTAAAGATGGATTTTTAGCATAAGGAAGCCCTAATTCTGTGAGAGCAAGGGAAGTCTCATTTTTTGGATCATCATTTTCTTTATTCGGAAAAAAGCTATTTAAAAGTTGTTCTTTGAGGAATTTTTTAGAAAGAGAAAGCGTGAGAGCACTTTGAAAAAGATTTTTTAATTTTGATGATCGTGTAATAGCAACTTTAAGCTCTTCACCTTCGTCTTTTTCATTGAAAAGAGTTTCTTTTATCTCTCTAGAATGACTTATAAGCTCACTCCATTCTTCAGAAGTGAATTTTTTGCCTTCTTTTTTTATGTGTTCTTCTTCATAGAGAGAAGCAATTTTTAAATCAAAGTTATCACCACCAAGAAGAATATGTGGACTTACTTTGATTCTTTCAACATGAAGTAATTTTTTGATATCTCCTTTTTTTTTGTTGATTTCAAACAAGCTGAAATCACTAGTCCCCCCTCCAATATCACAAACAAGAGTTTTAGATGACGCAATTTTTGTAAAGAATTTTTCTGGAGAACTTTCATGAAGCCAATGATAAAAGGCTGCTTGAGGTTCTTCTATGAGTGAGATTTTTTCTTTTTTAAAACCAGCTAGAAGTGCTGCTTTTAAAGTTAGATCTGTTGCTATTTCATCAAAAGAAGCAGGAAGAGTTATGATGACTTGTTGATTTTCTAATCGGTAGTTTTCGCTGTGAGAAGCCATCTTGGAATTCCAACAAAGTCTAAGATGAAGAAGAAAAAGACTTTGCACTTCTACGGGAGATAGTCTTTTATCTCCCGTGATTTCAGAAGAAGCCCATGGGAGAACTTTTCCTTCTCGGTTGATACCTGTGTGACAAAGCCAAGATTTAGCAGAGTGAATCACACGAGCTGGAGTTTTGCTTTGTTGTTTTCTAGCAAAACGTCCAAGAACTACTTCTGCATTTTCAAGAAGTGTGGAACTTTCTTTATAAAAAGGAAGTAGGAAGTGCTTATCTTTTGCTTCTTTTTTTGAAGCAATATAACAAAATGAAGGAAGTATTTCCTTTTCTACCACAGAGTTTTCTGATTCCCACTGTAAAATAGAGAAGCTCTGTGGGATTTTTTTTTCTGCTAATGTGTCACAGTAAGAAAGGCTGATAGTTGTTGTTCCGAGATCAATACCAACAATATAACGGGAGTTTATCATTTTTTTTGCTCTAGTTTTCTGTTTTTCTCACATTGAATTCTAGGTTCCATTTATTTTTATTGCCAGTTTGATGCATGGAAATTTCAAGAATTCCTACATCATTAACATGGGAGCTTAAAGTAACAGGAACCAGTTCACTTTTTCCTTCTTTTGACTCTAGGCTAACTGTCATAGTAGGAAGTTCTTTAAGAAGAAGAGAAGCATCATCCACTTCTTGTCCAACAAAGTCACTAGCTCTCTCATCAGAACTAAATAAACGAAATTGCACTGATCGTCCCGTGATGAGGCCAAATTGTTTTTTAGGTTCCGGAAGGCTTGTGCCTTCTTTTGTTCCTTGAGGAACAATACAAAGACCTTTAAGGGAAGGAGGAACTCCAGGAATAGCAATGCCTGAAGACTCAACCCCTAAGTAGTAAGAACGAGCTGTACCAGCTTGAATACGAATGCCTTTTCCCGATTTTTTTAGTTTTGCGTAGTAGGTAGCTCCTTTGCTGACAGCAAGATCAAGGTCATTACCTGGTAGTTCTTTAATGTCAGTACATCCCCAGTTCCTAAGAGATTGAAGGATTCTGTCTTTTAGGATTTTTGCTCGAAAAACTCCACCGTTAAAAAGGACTGCTTTTGGTTTGATGAACTCTTCTTTTAAATCTAATTCTATATGAGTTCCGGCTTCTTCAAGGAGTTTTTTTAATCTTTCGCTAGAAAGAATATTTTTTGCACTTTTTTCAAGGAAAGCAGCTAGATGTTTTGTGATAGCTGTTTCTGCTTCGTACTCAAGGCCTAAGTCATGAAGAGCAATTCCAGTGCTTTCAGTTGGTCTCTCCTCTTTTCCAGAGAGAGGAAAAAAGCCATCAGCTAATATTTTTTCAATTTCTTGTTTTGTAATTTTTAGACTTTTTATATTAGATATGAGAGAGGATCCTTTTGATGCCACAGAAAGATTTACTTCTTCAAGAGTAGAGTCGAGAAAAATTTTTTCTTTTGCACTTCTTGCTTGATTAACAAGAGAGAAGTATTGCCACTGGTCAAGCTTTGTCCCTTGGGCTTCAAATTTTGTTTTAAGATGATAAGCTAGCGTATGATCCATGTTATCACCTCCTAGGAGAAGATGTTTTCCAACGCTTACTCGTTCAAGAGAAAGTTGGCCTGCTTCATCTCCTACACAAACAAGACTAAAATCTGATGTTCCCCCTCCAACATCACAAACAAGGATAAGATCTCCAGGACTAATTTCTTCTCTCCAAGTTTTCTCGTAATTATGAATCCAAGAGTAAAGTGCTGCTTGTGGTTCTTCTAAAAGACTAAAATGTTTAAATCCGCAAGCTGATGCTGCTTCAAAGACAAGACGTCTAGCATCTTCGTCAAAGGAAGCAGGGACTGTAATCACAAGATCAAAATCGACAAGACTTAGTTTTTCTTTTAGATCTTTTTTGTTTTTCCAATCAAAAACAAGTTTTAAATGTTCAAGAAATGACTGGATTGTAGCAAAAGCAGAGACTTTCCTCTCAGGAGGAAGAGAGCTCCCCCAAGGAAGAACTGGAGTTTTAGGATCTAAATGTTTGTGACAAAGCCAAGATTTTGCAGAGACAACAACACGGTCTGAAGCTTCTAGGCTTTTATCTTTTGCATAAGATCCTGGTGTTGAAGAAAGAAGAACATCACTTCCTTGTTCTGCGAGCCAAGGGAGTTTTTTTTGCTCTTCTTGTTCACTGTCACTTAATCCGAGTAGGAGAGAGGCTGGTAAATGTTTTTTTTCATGAAAAAGCCGAGGAGAACTGACTTGCAAGATATCAAAAGAATGAATTTCTTCTGTTTCTAAGTTGCTATAAGAAAGAGTGATATTTGAAGTGCCTAGGTCAATGCCTATGACACAGTTTTTTGGGTCCATATAATGTCCTCTCTAGGGGGGCTTTGAGTGAAAGAATCTAGGGAAATCCTTTCTTTCCTTGATGCCTAATGAATTTCTAGTTCTGCAGGAGCGATAATATTAAAATCTGCGTTATTTTCTTTAAGGAAACGCTCTGGAAGTGCTACGCGATTTGTTTTCCAGCCCTTATGCAGGAGGGTTCCTGTGTTTGGATAGTTTTCATTTCCTT
>CANFEH010000072.1 GCA_947445855.1 Zetaproteobacteria bacterium | reverse complement strand
TACAGCCCAGATTTAAATCCTATAGAAGAATCTTGGTTTCCTTTGAAAAATGATTTGAAGAAAAGATTTTTAGAGGCTGTTGATAATCCACTTGAAACTGTTATTGACGTCGTAAAAAAACGATCAATCTAAATTGGAAGCGCTATAGTCTTTATAAATCTTGGAAAGTCTTCCTTGTGTAGAGAAGTTTGACTTTTAATTCGCATATAATTCGCATAAAAGATTACACCTTGTCTTAATATCTTCTTTTTGTTATCTCATCATCTTCTTCTATTCCTCCACATGATGGAAATTCTTATTCTGTTTTTTATGGATTTTAATATGGGCCATCATCACACAAATACTGTGAATAAAAAAAACTATTCGAGACTCATTTTATCTATTTGGTTGAATGTTCTTATTACTGTCTCTCAACTTATTGGAGGTTTTTTAACAGGAAGTCTTTCTCTTCTCAGTGATTCTCTGCATAATTTTAGTGATGTGGTAGCTCTTGTTATTTGTATAATTGCTATGTGGTTGTCTTTCAAACCCTATTCTCTTAAAAGAACTTTTGGCTATAAGAGAGCTGAGATTGTAGCAGCTTTCTTGAATATTCTAGTTCTTGTGATTATTGGTGTGCTTTTAATAGTTGAGGCTTTTGATCGTTTGGATGAAGTGCATGTGATTAACAGCTTTTGGGTTATTTGTCTGGCTCTTTTTAGTTTTGTAATCAATGCTTTTTGTGGTTTTCTTCTCCATGATAGCAAAGACCATAATTTGAATATAAAAGCTGCTTATCTGCACCTTGTGAGTGATGCTGTAACATCTCTTGCTGTGGCAGTAGGTGGTATTTTGATGTACTATACTGGAGCTTATTGGCTTGATAGTTTTTTAACTCTTTTAATTTCTTTTTATCTTCTTTATATCGCTTACTCGGCTTTGAAAGATATTCTTCGCATCATCATGCATTTTGTTCCTGAGAACTTAGATCTAAAAGAAATTGAAGCAGCGATTTTGCAGCACAGTGAAATTGAAAATGTCCATCACATTCATATTTGGCAAATTAATGATACACAAACACACTTTGAAGCTCATCTTGGTTTCAAAAAAGATACTTCTTTACTAGAGGTTGAGAAGTCTTTAGAGCGTGTAAAAAAGACTCTTTGCGATAAATTCCCAATTGCTCATACAGTTTTGCAACCAGAATTGAAGCAATGTCATGATCTTCATCTTGTGCCTGAGGACTAAAGTTTTTTGTGGTTTTTCCTTTTTCCCTTCCCAATTTTCTTACAGTATCTAGAGTGTTACTCACTATTTTTTCTCTTTTTTCTTATCATTCGATTGGGAAAATGACATTTTTTTTGATGCTGACCTTAGCACTTCTCACAGATCTACTAGATGGTTATGTGGCTAGATGCATGAATCTTAGCACTTTTCTTGGTGCGGTTCTGGATCCAGCTTGTGATAAGATCTTAATAGCTCTTATGATTTCTTTTTTTTATATAGAAGGGGTTCTTTCAAAAAATTTTCATGTTCTTCTTCTTGTGAGAAGTTTCGTTCAAATGTTTAGCTTTCTTTATGTGATGAGGTGGTCTGCTCGTTTTAGCATTCAACCAAGTTTTCTTGCTAAGTCTTTGAATACAGCGATTTTTATTATGATTTTTGTTTTTTCTTTTTGCTTAGCTTTTGATTTTAGAGATTTTTTGTGCAATTCAAAGTTGGTGACCTTGTTTCTTTCTCTTCTGTCTTTTTTTGAAATTTATTTTATGATTTATTATCCTGCTCAATTCTACAAAATTTTAAAAAAAGAGAAACTTGGGTTTGATTGAAAAAACTTTATTTATCTTAAATCTCTAAAATTTAAGGATAATTTAAGCATTGACTTATTAGTAAAAATTCATACTATATCAGTAATTACTAATAAGAGGTCTTAAAATGTGTAAGAGAATTCATTCAAAAGTATTTAGAAATCTAGATAAAGAAAAGGTCTGGTCTCTCATGACAGACATAGAAGCTTGGCCAACTTGGCATGATGACTTAGAATTTTGCAAGTTGGTTGGGGGTTTTCAGGTTGGAAGCTATTTTTATTTAAAACCAAAAGGAATGAAATCTGTTAAAATTGAGCTGATAGAAATCAAAGAAGGTTTTAGTTTTACAGACTGCACAAGGTTTCATCTTGCAAAAATGTATGATACTCACGTGATAGAAGAAACTAGTGAAGGTTTGAAATTAACAAACCATCTTGAAATAACTGGTCCTCTTAAGTACTTATGGTTCTTTCTTGTTGGGCGTCATGTAGCAGCTTCTGCTCCAAAAGAGTTGAAGAGCTTAGCTCGTTTAAGCAAAGAGGAGAGATGAAAAGAAAAATAATAAAAAAAAAGAACCCCTCTTTTTTTGAGGTTAAAACACCAGAGGCTAGTCTTGGATTTTTACTATGGCAGGTGACAACTCTTTGGCAAAAAGAGATAAAATCAGCTCTGAAAGAGTATGATACTTCTCACGCAGAGTTTGTAGTGCTTGCAAATTTACTCTGGTTTGAAGAAAAAAATATGTCTTCAACACAAGCGGATATTGTCTCTCAATCAAAGATAGATAAAATGTCTGTGTCAGCTTCTCTAAAAGAGCTTGTAAAAATGGGTCTTGTTACAAGAAAAGAAAACGAAGAAGATTCTCGATTTAAATCAGTGAACCTTACAAATAAAGGAAGAGAGCATGCAAGAACTCTTGTAACTCTCATAGAAAGCTGTGATCGAGATTATTTTAATAAGCTTTCAAAAGAAGAGAAAAAACAATTTTCAAAAGTTCTTCTTTCTTTAATTTCTTAGAGTAGGATAAGTTTTTGATGGAATCTTTAAGGAAAGCATTTTGTTTAATTTGTCATGGGCTTAATTCTACTCCTCAGAGTATGCATGCTCTGAGAGATTTTCTAAATGGCATGGGTATTGAAACCAAAGAAGTTGTTTTGAAAGGGCACAGCGGGGATTTGTCTCTTATGAAAGACATCTCTGCTCTTGAGTGGGAAGAAGAGCTTCTTCTAACTTATCAAGACATCAGAAAAAAAGCTGACGAAGCAGGTAGTCCTCTTTACTATTTAGGTTATTCTTTAGGTGGACTTCTCAATGCAAGAATTATGCAAAAAAATGAGACGGTTTATTACGATAAAATTCTTCTTTTTGCACCAGCTTTGTCTCTTAGGTTTACTTCAGAGTTAGGACAAATTTTTCGTTTTCTTGCAAAAGAAGTTATGATCCCGACTTTTGCTCCAAAAGATTATCGCTTTCATAACAAAACAAGTGCTGGAGCGTATAAAGCTTTATTTGAAATTTTAACCGAAGTAAGACAAAATCAATTTAAAAACTTGAATTGCAAAACGGTCATTTTTATAGATCCACTTGATGAGCTCGTGAGTTACTCTGGTTTAAAAAAGCTTAAAGCTAAATATCATTTTGAGAATTGGGAAATTATTCCAATCAAAAAAGATAAGTCTACAGCACGTTATAGGTTTCGTCATCTCATCTTGGATGAGCCTACACTCGGAAAAAAAACTTGGGATTTTGTGAAGGAAAAGATAAAAGATTTTTTATAAAGTGGACTAAGATGAATGACGCTAAATGAATATTACACTTAAGAAGATCCAATATGAATAATCCCATCCTTCTTGATTTGCCTATGCCAATCAAGACACCTAGACTTGTACTAAGACATCCTATGCCAGGTGATGGCAAGATCCTAAATTCCTCTATTCAAGCTTCATTTGCCGAACTTACTCAATGGATGCCTTGGGCTGAAAAAATGCCTTCCGAAAGAGAATCGGAACTGTTTTGTCGTGAAGATTACGCCAAGTGGATCCTTCGTGAGGATTTAACTTTATTTCTCTTTTTTGGATCCCAGTTGATTGGTGGAACTGGTTTACATCGAATGAATTGGTCAGTTCCTTCTTTTGAAATTGGCTATTGGCTTCGTACAGATGTATCGAAACAAGGTTTTATGACTGAGGCAGTGAATGCTGTTACTAGGTATGCATTTGAGGTTTTAAAGGCTAAGAGGCTCGAGATTAAGTGTGATAGTGACAATATTCAAAGTAAGAAAATCCCTGAACGTTTAGGGTTTCAGTATGAGGGTACTTTGCATCAAAACGATTTCAAATGCCATGGTCAAGGTCTAAGAGATACTTTAATTTATTCAAGGATTAACTCCCAGGGTCTTCCAGATATTGATGTGAAGTGGGGGTCTGCTTTCCTTGAGATGTGAAGTTTAATTTTTAATTCGCATAAGATATGAATAACTTATTCTTGTTGCCATTCCTTGAGCCGAAGCTGAAGGATCTTCATTTCTAAGAAATAGTAAAAAGAAGCTCACCTGTTTTTATACTTTGTCCAGGAGAAAGCGGAGCCATGGAAATTCTCCCTTCTTTCGGAGCAAGGATTTTGTTTTCCATTTTCATAGCATCGATCACAAGGATCACTTCATCTTGTCTAGTCTCACCAGATTCTTTTAGGATTTTAATGATAACTCCTGTTAAAGGAGAAAAGACTTTTAGACTTTTTGTGTCTACAGATTGTTTTCTATAAATTTTTCCAGGGTACTCGAGCTCACACTGAACTTTTTTCCTCACAAGGGAGTTTTGAGTATTAAAAGAAATTTTTTGGTAAATAGTTTGTGATTTTTTATCAGAAAGGACATTTCTTAGTTTTGTGACTTTGAAAAACTTTTTTGAATTTCCTTGTTTGAAAAAAAAACAAGAAGAGCTTTTGTTTCCTGGAAGTTTCGTGCGATCCTCTCCTATTTGGATCATGACTTCGTGGTTCGAGCTTTTCACACGAAATAAATTCTGAATGAGGTATTTTTGTTTGTTATAAAAAACTGATAAGTCCATGATCACCCTTCTTCTTTTTTATTCAGAAAGTTGCCTGGAGGTTTCCTTCCATCTATTGTTCTCTTCTTTTATATCTTTATAGATGAGATGATTCGGGCTTGCAGCTAAAAAAGAAGCTACAGCAGCAAAATTTAAGCTCTCTTCTTTGGTTTCAAGTTCTTTTGGGTCACTTGCTAGGGACTCTTTATGCTTTTCGATAAAATTAGTGTCGATCTTGTTTGCAATAAAATCTGGGTGCCCAAGAATTCTTGTGAGGTAACTTTGATTGGTCATAAGGCCTGATACGTCGATTTCACAAAGAAGACTGGATAGTCTTTTGAGAGCTTCTTCTCTTGTAGCACCCCAGACAATAATTTTAGCAATAAGAGAGTCATAATAAGAGGATGGCTCATAATTTGTGCTCAAAAAAGTATCAATTCGAGAAAAAGGGTAAGAAGGAAGATTTAGTTTACGGATCATTCCACTTGAAGGGGTGAAATTTTGATCTGGGTCTTCAGCATTTAGTCTTAGTTCTATTGCATGACCTCGTTTGACCAAGTCTTCTTGGGAAAATGAAAGAGGTTCTCCCATAGCAGCTTTGATTTGTTCTTTGAGTAGATCAACTCCTGTAATCATTTCTGTCACTGGGTGTTCCACTTGGATTCTTGTGTTCATCTCCATAAAGTAGAAGCTGTTACGATTGTCGTACAAAAATTCAACAGTCCCGACACCTTCATAGTTCACAAGACTAGCAATTTTTAGACTGAGATTTCCCAGTTCTTGTCTTTGCTTTTCTGTTATGGCAAGAGAAGGGGCTTCTTCAAGAATTTTTTGATGTCTTCGTTGAATTGTACACTCACGCTCAAAAAGATGAACCCCATTGCCATAAGCATCAAAAAGGACTTGGACTTCAATGTGACGAGGATTTTCTACGTAGCGTTCACAGAAAATTTCATCGTTTTTAAAGTAGTTTAAAGCTTCTCGTTTGCAAGATTCATAATTTGCAAGAAGTTCACTGTCTGAGTTTACGATTCTCATACCTTTTCCACCCCCACCAGCACTCGCTTTTAGGATGATGGGGTAGCCAATATTTTTTGCGACTTTTTCGAGCTCAAGAAAAGATGTGAGAGCTCCTTCGCAACCAGGGATCAACGGAATATTGTTTTTTGCTAGCAGAGTTTTTGCTGTGACTTTGTTTCCCATAACTTCCATAGCGTGGGCACTCGGGCCAATAAATTTTGCCTTGGTTTCTTTGTCAATCATCTTGCGAAACTCTGAGTTTTCAGCAAGAAATCCGTAGCCTGGATGAACTCCGTCGCTTTCTGTTTCTTTAATAGCTTCGATAATTTTTTCAGAATTAAGATAGGTGTCACTCGCTGTGCGACCAGCTAAGTGGTAGCAGTAATCAGCTAGTTCAATGTGAGGGCTATTCACGTCTTCATCCGAGTAAAGAGCTACTGATTCGATTTGAAGTTCTCTTAGTGCTCTTATAATCCTAACAGCTATTTCCCCACGGTTGACAATAAGGACTCTTCGCAGTGGTTTTATTTTTTTCATATTTTAGTACCTGCCAAATTTTTTGTTATCGATCACTTTTCTAAGCAAGCCCTCTCTCTTGACATATTTATAGACTGTTAGTACCTTTTAATATGGTTCAAGGCAAAAAGCTTTCACATTTAGACTTATTCCTTCCAGGGAGTAAATACTGATTTAAGTTGCTCTTTGCCACTGTGTTATCTTGAACAAGGTTTTCGCTTTGATGAAAGAATTTTTAAAGAAAAAAGTCAAGTTAGATTAAGTTTTCTTCTTTATTTAAGAAAAAGGAGAAAAGGAAGACAAGAAAATCAAATAAAAGGCTTTAAAAATGTCAAAAATAAAGGTTCGAGAGAACATAGAAATATCAGAGGAAAAGCTAGAAAAATTTTGCTCTAAATGGGGCATAACATCTTTGGAGCTGTTTGGGTCAGCTTTAAGAGAAGATTTTTCTGAGGAAAATAGTGATCTTGACTTTCTTTTTTCCTACAACAAAGACCTTAAAATCCCAAGGCTCTTTGATATGGTAGATATGAAGGAAGAACTAGAAGCTATTTGTCAGAGAAAAGTAGATTTGATTAGTAGGAAGGGAATTGAATCTAGCAGAAATAAACTGAGGAAGAAGGAAATTCTTGATTCTGCGAGGGTTATTTATGTCAAGACGCCCTGATTATCTATACATTGAGGATATTAAAGAACGCTGCAGAGATATTTTGCAGGCAACGGAGAACCTTACTTTTGCAGAATTTGAAAATAATTATATTCTTGCTACAGCTGTTTGTAGATGGTTTGAGATAATAGGTGAAGCCTCTAGTCAAATGTCAAAGGAAAGTAGAGATAGAAATAAACAAATACCATGGAGAGAGATTATCGGGATGAGAAACTTTCTTATCCATGCCTACCACAACCTTGATCTTATGATGGTATGGGATGCAATAAAAAACGATCTTCCAGTATTACTAGAAGAGATGGACAAATTTGTCACCATTTAGGGATGTGCTGGAGAGGATCTCAAAGAGGAATATTACCGTGTTTTCGTTTTGGTTTAAGGACTTTTTTTCCAATATTGGCACGAAGACCCTCTAAAAGGTAGTGTCTTGTTTCGTGTGGGTAAATAACAGCATCTAGATAGCCCTTCTGCGCAGCAATATAGGGGTGATAGAACTTTTCAGTGTAGTCTTTTGTAAGTTCTTGCTCAAGTTTTTCAGGATTCTCTGCATTTTGAATTTGGGACTTAAAAATAATACGACTAGCCCCTTTTGCTCCCATCACAGCAAGTTCAGCACTTGGCCATGCTAAGTTCAAATCACTCCCAATGTGTTTTGAGCTCATCACATCGTAAGCTCCTCCGTAAGATTTTCTTGTGATCACTGTGAGAAGAGGGACAGTAGCTTCACAGTAAGCATAAAGAAGTTTTGCCCCGTGACGAATGATCCCGTCTCGTTCTTGATCACTGCCTGGTAGGAATCCAGGCACATCGACAAAACTTACAATAGGAATATGGAAAGCATCACAAAAGCGAATAAAACGAGCTCCTTTAACAGAGGCTTTAATATCAAGCACTCCTGCCATCTGAAAAGGATTATTAGCAATAACTCCAACCACTTGACCACCAAGGCGAGCAAACGTTGTGATGATATTAGGGGCGTAGTTTGGTTTTAGCTCAAAGTAGCTGTCAGGATCCATGACAGCTTTAATCACTTCTGCCATGTCGTAGGGTTCATTCGAGTCTTTAGGAATAATGAAGTCGAGTTTATTTTTATTTTTTTCTAGAAGGTTGTGAACAGTTTCTTCGCTGCTTTCTTCTGGAGGAGGTGTTTTTAAAGCGGTACCTAGGTTGTTTGATGGTAAGTAGGAGAGAAGGCTTCTTGTGGCTAGGAGAGTCTCTACTTCATCAGAAAAACTTAAATCACAAACACCACTGTCGTAGGTATGAGTTCTTGTTCCACCTAGATCTTCAAAACTGACTTCTTCTCCTGTTACAGTTTTGATCACCTCTGGGCCTGTGATGAACATGTGACTTGTGTGATCCACCATAAATACAAAGTCTGTTACAGCAGGTGAGTACACAGCACCTCCAGCACAAGGCCCCATGATGATAGAGATCTGTGGTACGACACCACTAGCATTGACATTTTGTTTAAAAATATCAGCGTACCCACCAAGGCTTGATACACCTTCCTGAATTCTTGCTCCTCCTGAATCTTTTAGGGCAATAATAGGAACCCCATTTTGGATAGCAAGCTTCATGAGTTTGCAGATTTTTCTCGACATCATTTCTGAGAGACTTCCCCCAAACACAGTGAAATCCTCAGAAAAGATATAAACCTGACGACCTCCAATGCGACCAGAGCCACCCACGACACCATCACCAAGATATTTTTGTTTCTCCATGCCAAAGTCTGAACAATTGTGAACAACAAAGGCATCTATTTCTAGGAAGCTATCAGGGTCTAATATAATACTTAGACGTTCACGGGCTGTGAGTTTTCCTTTTTTTTTCTGAGCTTCTATTTTGGCTTCACCACCTCCGAGGTTAGATTCCGTGCGGTAGTGCTCTAATCTTTCAAAAGCGACATTTGAGTTTTTTGTGCGGGCTTTTTTCATCTGCGACAACTTTTCTATCTCCTTTGAGGAATTCTTTATGAGGGGCTTATCTCATTAATATTGCCACCCTGGAAAGTCTCTCCATAAGTTTTCGACAATAAGCTTTTTTTCAAAATTTTTCCACGAGGGATACTCAGGGTAAGCGAATGCTGGAGGGGATGGAAAGTCTTTATGACTAAGAGTGAGGTTTCTTGTCTCGTACCAAATAGGCTCGCCTGTTTCCACTTCGATGAGAAGGAGAGATAGCTCTAAACTGCGAGAGGAAATTTGCAGCCCTCTGTCGTTTTGCTTTCTTTCTGCTATTTTTGTCATCACAGGAAGAAAAACAGCATCGCTAAAGTTAAAAGCAATGCTGAGTTCGTTTAGAAATAAAAGCCATTCTGTTTTGTTTTTTAGGTGTTCTTCATAGAATTTTAAAAAAGACAAAAAAGTTTCTTTCTGATTTATAAACTTTTCTAGTGAAACTTCAGGTGGTTTTTTTTTCTTATCATGGAGAGTTTTAACTACAAGCTTTTGACTAAACCCTTGAATAAAAGTTTGGTTTATAAAAGCACGAAGGATTTCTTCATCTAATTGGTGCAGAAGTTCTTTTATTTCTTTTGAGTTTTTTGATGAGCCTTCTAAGTCAAAAATAGGTAAAAACACGACATTTGCTGGTAAATAAAAGTCGTAATTTTGATTGATGCCTCTTTGGAATGGATCTGTTTGGCAAGAGAAAATAAAAAAAATTAGCAAAAAAAATTTCATGAGAGAGCCTCCTTTTGGGAAAGGGATTTCTCTCACTTTGAACTACTTTGTGATCTTGGGCAATCCACTCTGTGTCATGCTTTGAGCTTCCTCTCTGATCATCTTGAGCTTTTTTGTCATCTTGAGCTTTTTTGTCATGCTTTGAGCTGTTTTGTCATCTTGAGCGAAGCGAAAGATCTCCTTTGTTTTGAGCTTTGGAGATTCTTCGCTACGCTCAGAATGACAAAATCACGACAATCCGTTGTTTTGAGCTTGGGAGATTCTTCGCTACGCTCAGAATGACAAAATCACGACAATCCGTCATGCTTTGAGTTGTTTTGTCATGCTTTGAGGTTCCTCTCGTCATCTTGAGCGAAGCGAAAGATCTCAAAATTCTGTTTTTAGTCTTGATAGGTAGTGCATGTTGTATCCGGCTGACTATTACAGTATTCTTCCGCAGCAGCTATATCAGCTTTGTTGTAAATAAACCCGGCACCTGTTCCCATGGAATTTTTTCCGTGGACACAAGCTACATAGCCTTCTTTGCATTTAAGAGAGGACAAAGGATTTTGTTGAAGAGAACTTTTATAGCAAGCCTCATAAATGTTGTTCGGCGAACGTGGTGCTATAGCCCTTCCAATATAGGTTGATATTTATAATAATATTGATATGTTGTGATTTTTTGGATTTGTTATGCCTGCTCCATATAGTGATGACTTAAGATCTCGAGTAATATAGCCCTTCCAATATAGGTTGATATTTATAATAATATT
>CANFEH010000071.1 GCA_947445855.1 Zetaproteobacteria bacterium | reverse complement strand
TGGCCTATAAGTGATGTCTTTATAGATGGTTTTAGACCTCACTATGTTCGATCATGGGATGAAGATTCTTCTAAAAGTAATATTGAAAAATCAAAACTTGATCAAGTCTTTAAGTGGTTATCTCTTCCTCCGAGAGAAAGACCTCACCTCGTCTTCGCTTATCTTGCTCAAATTGATGAAATAGGTCATCACAAAAGCCCTGAGTCAGAAGAGTTAAAGCAAGCTCTTAAAGAACTGGATAGTTATCTCGAATCTTTTTATGAAAAATTAAAAACACTTTCTTTTCCTCTTAACATAATTATTTGCTCTGATCACGGGATGACCACAATCAAACAAGATAATATTTTTTTCCTAGATGAACTTTTTCTATTGTCAGAAGATGTCAAGATTGCAGGATCTGGAAGTCTCGTTCACTTGTACTTTGAAAAAGAAGAAGAAAAAAAAGAAGCTTATGAAAATTTGAAAAAAAAACAATCAGAGAAATTTACACCGTATCTTAAAGAAGAACTCCCCGACCAGTATCATTTAAAAAAATCTAAAAACTCAGGGGATTTAATTCTTGTTGTGAATTATCCCTACTATCTGATGAAAGAAAGAGTTCCTACTCAAAGGGAAGGTGGGGATCACGGTTATGATCCAAATACTCTAAAAGACATGCACGGGATCTACTACTCTCTAGGAGAAGATATAAAAAAAAGTGACCTAAATGTAAGAGAAACAAAAGATATCTATTTTGTTTTAAGAGAACTTTACAGTCCTTTGTTCCCAGATTAATTTTTTCGCGTGAAGATTTTTATTCCTAATATTCTAATAATGTTAGATATTTCAAAAAGTTAACAGATTTCTTTTACAAAATAGGATCAGTATGAAAAATTTAATACTCTTGATAGGCTTATTTTCTACAACCCTTTGCTTCTCTGCAGATAATAACGGGGACGATGTTCCTACTAAAAGAAAAAGAGTCCCTCCTACACGAAGAGTTTACTTTGCTGAAAGTGCTAAAAAGCATGATGGTGTACGCCCAGAAAAAATTCTAAAAGAGATGCTTATATATGCTTATTTTGAGAAGCAATGTATAAAATCAAAGGAAGATATTGCAAAATTAATAGAAGACAAAAAAATTTCACTTCCCAAAAAAAGCCTCATAGAAATTAGTGAAGAGCTGGATGGTTTAGTTGTTCAAATAGAAGAACAGGGAACTGTATCTGTTATTGCACATGCTACCGGTGGAGTACATATGCTAGAAGCATGTCATAAAGCCCATCTTAGTTGGTTGATAACCTTATTCAAGGCTTATATTGAGACAGTATCTGATCCTGAATGAAGTTCTAAAAATGAAATCTCTAAGCCAAAAGGTCATTAAATTTTTTGCGCATTTCTGGGTTAGCCATAGCTTGACTTACTTTGTATTCAAGAGGGGTTAGTGTGTCTAACTTCTCTTCCCACCATTTTTCAGAAATCTCAGAAAAAATCTCACTCATAAGTTTATTCAAGTCTAAATTTTTAAGACCTCTTCGCTTAAGTTCGAGTTGAAGATAAGAAAAAGGGTGGTCTTCTGCTAAAGATAAGTTGAGCTTCATTTTAAAATCTTTGTCTGCTGCAGTGCTTACTTCTTGTCCCATGATTTTTCTCCGCTATCTAAAATAAGATCAATATCTATAAAAAACGATCATTATAAATCATTAAAAAGACATAGAAAAACATTATTTTTATAAAAAGACTAAAGATTTCCTAAAAAATTCCGATACGGGGGAATGGCCGATAAACTGCCTAAGAAAAAAGAACAAGGAGTTTTGAGCCATTTCGTCTTTTGTCTTTTGTCTTTTCTTCTTTTTAGTCTTTTAAAGGAGTTTTTATGAAGTTTTCAATGAAAAAGCTCACGAAGAGCGTGATAGGTTCTTCTGCTTTTGTTTTGTTAACAAGCTGCGGACTTGATCTTAACAAAAATAGTGCTGCTGGTACGGAACAAGATCCTTATGCTAATTATGAGTTTGTTGATGTAGGTGTTTCTGTAAGCGCTACTAATATTGAAGATGGTTTCGGTCTGACAGCTATGAGTTGTGATGTTTTGATTGATGGTGCTGATTCTAAATCAGGTTATAACCCGACCGACTATAACTCAGAAAACGATGGTGATGATAAAATTAAGGTAGTAAAAGGAGATTTATTAAAACTTAAACTAAAACAACTTAAATGTTCTGGTATGGTTTATAGACCTGACTTTCAACCTCATGGTACTAACTTTACAAATTGGGCTACTAACGATACAGCTGTTTTTACAACAAGTGACGGTGCGCTTAAATTAAAGGTCAAATACTTAACCTCTTGCGTTGCTGCTCCTGGTTGTGATGCAAACTTCACTCTTCAGTTAGAAGCGGATGGTTTTGGATTAGAAAACTATAATAACGATGCTCAGTTAGATTCTGCTACATATGAAACAAGTGTTGGGTATAGTATTGCTGGTGCTGCAGCTCCTGCAGTTTCTTTAAAAGCATTAGCTCGTGGAGGTTTTAACAATGTATATGGTCGTATCATATACTCTCTTGCTTTTGAATGTAATTCAGGCATAGTAGTGACAACAGGTAATTCAGAAGCGTCACCACCTACTGTAGATGCTGCAACTTGTGCAGGAATAAACATAGATAAATTCAAGGTAGTTCTCATAGATAAACTTGATGCTTGGACTACTCCTACATCCTCTGACATAGATGCAGCTATTGCATATGCTACAACTCCTTCTGCTGCGACCAAGCAAACCCTTTCTCCTGTGGGGTTTACGAATGCAGTAGCTGTTAATGGATCCCTTGCCACTGTTTTCGGTTTACCTGCTGGTACTACTTTAGCAAAAGGTGGTTTTGCCGTAGATAACATTGAAACAGCGAACTCAGGTTATACAAAGAATATTAAGTACGCGTGTGTAAAGTTTGAAGAAGGGGAAGATAAGTCTTATACTTGTTCTAAGATCACATTTAGCTATATTACTCAATAAGGTAGTTAGTTCTATCTCAGCTAAATTCTAGAATTCTAAGAGGTTCTTATTATGATTAAGAGAGAAGAAAAACAAAGCTTACTCAAAAGAAAAGAGAATTTATTTTGTCTTTTCTTCTCTCTTTTCTTTTTCCTGATTTCATCTTGTGGAGATCCTCAGGCTACTTATAACATTGGAAAAAGTCTTACAAACACTAAAAATAATATTTTACTTATAGAAACAAAGACAAGAAATAAATTTCAGTTTAAACTAGTGCAAACCTCTGGTCCTAAAGGCATAAAAGCCAATGTATCATTTGATACTTTTGTAGATATACCAGAAAAAATAACTTTTTCTTATAAAGAAGAAGGAGTTTACACAGTCTCTATTACCACTCAAACAAAGAGTGATAAACTTATTGTAAGTGAAGAAAAAATTGAATGGGAATATAGCGAAAAAAAACCTCCAGCTCCTTTGTTCTCTATCTCCGAAGGCGAGTATACACGCAAAGATGTTGTCACTTTGCAGTTTAGTAAAGAGAACTTAGAAGAAGATCATGACATCACTGAAGTTTGGTTAGCAGGAGATTTAGACTCAGGAAACAATGGTGCTTGGTATCCGCTTTCAAGTGATTTTGAAATAAAACAAACCCTTAGTTTTAGTCCTATTAATGGTAAAAAAATTATCCAGGCTAAATATCGAAATGCTTTTGGGACAGAGGGTGAGCTCTTTTCTGTAACAATCATTAAAAAAAATAACAAGCCCACTGATTGTGTTGCTCTTTTTTCTGATATAGGTAGCGGTGGGATTATTCATAAAGATACAGTTTCTTTTACTCTCAAGGTTAAAGACTATATTGAGGGATTTGAAGGGATTCCAGAGAATTATTTCCGTATTCGAGGAACCGATAGGACTGAAACTGAATGGACAGCTTTTAAAGAAAAAGTAGAAACTAGTTTCACTTTAAAAGATCCTGCTAAAGAAACAAAATATACTATTGCAATAGAGGTTAAAGACATCGTTGGAAATAAGTGTGATCTAGATGACCTTGCTATTACTTATGACCCAGATGAACGTTTAACCCCGAACTTAGATTTTATAGGAACTGATCATCCACTTTGGACAAACTCTCAAGATTTGACACTTAAAATTTATCATCCAAAAGCCAAGGAAAAAAACCTTGAAATTTATATTTATGGAGATATATCAGGAGATAATACCTATACTTGGCTACCCTACAGTCAAGAAGGAGATGAAACTTTTTGGGATGTAAAAATTTCAAATAGCCCTTTTCACAAATGGATACGAGTAAACTTTCGTGAATCTGGTAAAACAGAGAGTATTGGAATTCAAGAAAAGCCTATTTTTCTTCAGCCCTATTTTAATATAGAAGAAAAGGATTCTTTTCTATATGTGCATGCAGCAAGATTTACAACTGAACATGTTGAATCGATTACAATCACAGGTTGTGAAGAGATCTATGAAAATATTCCTTACGACGAATATAACAAAGATTATTTGTGTACTCCCAAAGAAGGTGTAACAAAAATAATAGTAAACCATTTTTTTAATAAAAATTTAGAATTAGACGAAGAATATCGTGTCTTAACTCTAGAAAAAGATCTTCCTTAAAATGATCCATAGTTTCTCCTCTAATGAAATGAACTCTTGCGCGTAGGGTTTTTACCCTTATACTTCCAAGTAAGATTAATCTTTAAAAGGAGAAAGTTGATGACAAAAGCTTTTGTTGCTCTTCTTTTTTTTCTTAGCTTTTTTTTACAAGCTAAAGAAAATCCATTTTTTCTTCATTACAACTACAAAGTTACCCAAAATGGAACCTCCTACGGAAGAACACTCACCTTAGAAAAAAATACAACTCATATTAAGATTGAAGCTAATGATGAAAAAAACGGAAATGAAAAAATTCTCTTATCTAAAGAGACAGAAAAACTTTTAGAGGCTCAATATGAAGAACCTGGTCAGAAAATTTTAACTATTTTTGTTGATAACATAGGGAAAAAAGTTTTACTAAAAAAAGACAGAACAAAAGAATTTAAACTCACACAAGATACTTTTACGTCTGAGTCTCTTCACTATGTCGGTTCTTCTCCTGGGAAAAATTTAGGTTTAAATGAAACCAAAATTTTCTATTTTATCACTTCAAAATCTTTTGAAGAAAGAAAAATGACTTTTACTTACCTAGGAGAACAGTCTGTTAACCTAGCTGATCGAGAAATTCTTGTGAAACAATTTGAAATGAAAGTAGATGGTTTCTTGGAATCTATTTTTTGGCCTTATACTTACTTTTTTTGGTACGAAGCAGACACAGGTCTTATCGTGAGATATGAGGGACGAGAACCAAATAAAGAACTCAAAATCATAGAAATAATTTAAAAATTTCCTATCCTCTCTCTTTTTTTTACATCTTTCTTCTTATTCTTCATTCCATAATTATGCCTTAGTTTAAGTAAAAAAGAGGGAGCAATACTCTTCTCTTTTGTTTATCCATACAAAAAGAAGGAAGGAAAACATGCGAAAATTGAAAGCATTAGCTCTCATTACAAGTCTTCTTATAGCAGACATGAGCTTTGCTCATCCGAGAGGAAGAGGCAGATGCCCACGAGTTGTTGTACACAACGTTGTGAGACGAGCTCATCACAGACCTCATAACCCAGTAGCCAGACTTCAAAGAACTGTGAGACGTGCTGTAGGAGTATTTCATCTGCCACCGGTGAGAAGACCAGTATACCACCATCCTCACGTTGTACTTCCTGTGGTTGTTGTTCAAAGAGTTGTTGTAAGACCTCCTCTTGTGATGGGGCCAGTTGTAAGAGCTATGCGCCCAGCGGATCACAATCTGCTTATGGCAGCCAGAGAAGGAAGACCAAGAAAAGTAGAAAAAGCTTTAAGAAATGGTGCTTTTATCCAGGTTATGAGTCATGACGGTCAAACAGCTCTTCACCTTGCTGCTCAAGCTGGATCTGCAGTGTGTGTTGATCTGCTTCTTCGCTTTGGGGCTCAGCGCCATGTCTTAAATGCTCAACAACTTACTCCAGCTCAAGTTGCAATGAACCACGGATTTCCAGGGGTTGCTGCTAGGCTCTATTAAAATTTCAGTGATTTTTAAAGTAAAAAGAAGTATACTCACAGACTGAATCAATAAACCCCTCAAGACTTTTTACGCAAAGCTTATGACACAAGAAAAAATAATCGTAGTACTAGGCGCTGGAGCAGCAGGATTTTTTGCTGCTATCAACGCTAAAGAAAAAAACCCAAAGGCTAAGTGTCTTCTCCTAGAAGGGTCAAGAAGAGTTCTTACTAAAGTCAAAATTTCAGGTGGTGGACGCTGCAATGTAACTCACAACCTTTTTGACCCAAAGCTACTTGTTCAAAATTATCCAAGAGGTTTTAAAGAGCTTCTCAGTGCCTTTTATAGTTTTCAACCAAAAGACATGGTCTCTTGGCTTGAAAAAAGAGGAGTGAAACTTAAAGCAGAAGCAGACGGAAGAATGTTCCCAGAGAGCAACAAAAGTTCTACTATCATTGATTGTCTCAGTGTCGAAGCAGCTAAGTTAGGAGTAGACTTACAGCTTGGGCAAAAAATCAAAAGCATCCAGAAAAAAGATGAACTTTTTCACTTGGAACTTGGAGACGGAACCGTTCTTAAAGTGCACAAACTTATTTTAGCTACAGGAAGTTCTCCTTCTGGATACCAGTTAGCAGAAAGTCTTGGTCATAAAATAGTGGACCCTGTGCCTTCTCTTTTTACTTTTAATATTAAACACCCTTTTCTAAAAGATCTCCCAGGTCAAAGTTTTGAAAAAGTTGATCTTGAGCTTTCTTTTGAAAAATCTTTAAAACTAAAAAAATACAAACAACAAGGGCCTCTTCTTATCACACACTGGGGACTAAGCGGCCCTGCAGTTTTAAAACTCTCAGCTTTTGCGGCAAGAGATCTTCATGAAAGCTCTTACCAAGCTCACCTTAAAGTCAATTTTTTATGGCAAGAACAAACAAAAGAAGAAGCTCTCTTAGTTCTAGAAAATTACAAAAAAGAAAATAGAGATAAAGGTCTTGGAAAAAACTTCCCCTTTTCTTTTAGTAAACGTTTTTGGTGTGAACTCCTTTCTTGTCTTGATATCCAACAAGAAAAGACGTGGCAAGAACTCTCAAAAAAAAATCTATCAGAAATAGCTTTCTTTCTAACCGAAATGTCTTTTCAAGTAGATGGCAAAGGTGTTTTTAAAGAAGAATTTGTCACAGCAGGAGGAGTTGACTTAAAAGAAATCGACTTTAAAACCATGGAAAGTCGTCTTTGCAGCTCACTTTATTTTTGTGGAGAAATCCTAAACATTGATGGCATTACTGGAGGTTTTAACTTTCAGAATGCTTGGACGACAGCCTGGCTTGCTGGAAATAGTGTCTAATAAAATAGATTATGTCTCATGAACAGGAATGACAATCACAGGACAGTTAGCAAATTGTAACAAACGAAGAACTGTGCTTCCTATAAAAACTTGCCCAAGAGCTCCACGACCAGCACTCGCTATCATAATCGCATCGCATTTATTAGCCTTTGCATGTTTTGCAATTAACTCAGCTTCAGAACCTTCGTAATTAAGGATGGAAACCTCCACGTCAAGTCCATGGAAGTTCTTTTTTGCAAACTCGTTCATTTTCTTGTTTATAGCTTCTTTTTCTTGTTCTCTATACTCTGAAAGAATTCCTTCAAAACCAATTTCCATTTCTGATGGGTAGTATTGAGTCGGAGGCCCAATAACATGGACTAAATTAATTTTAGCTCCTTTCATTTTAGCTTCATAAGCAGCTGTCTCAAAGACAGCAGTAGAGAGTTCTGAAAGGTCTGTTGTGACTAGTAGTTTTTTAATTTCCATACTCAGTTCCTAAAAAATGTGAGCAAAAATTTCTAACAGATCAAATACTATAAAATAATATACTTTAAAAGATCTTTCCGACTTCACGCTTGCTTGAAAAAAAAAGACACGCTAAACATAAAAAATCGCTGTCATAAAAGAAATTTTTTTTTCACTCAAAGGAAACTTCAATGTTAAAAAAAACAAAAACTTTGGCTATTGTGACCGGATTATTTCTCTCTTCTTCTTTCTCTTTTGCAAATGTCGAAGCTCTTTTCGCTGCAACAACAAAAGATGCTGTGCTTGAAGCTCTTCAAGACGGTACAGATGTCAACTCTCTTCAAAATGAAGAAACAGCTCTTTATGTTGCTGCTAAAAATGGTCACCCAGAAGTTGTTTGGACTCTACTTTTAAAGGGTGCAAACCCTGCACTCAAAGCTAAAGATTCTTGTACACCTTTTATCGAAAGTAGCGCTACTTCTATGACTCGATTTTTTGAGAGAGTTAAAGCTGCTTTTAAAAGAGCCAACAAAGAAACTCAAAGTGAATTGAGAAAAGAACACCACAGAGTCCAAAAGTGTATGACTATTTTAATGAAGTGGCCTTTTATGACACAGGCACAAAAAGAAGCTAAATACAAGGAACTAGGATTAAGTAGCAAGAGCTAAACTCTTTTTCTTTTTTGATCTTCTTGTTTGCCTTTTTCAAGTTCCATAGCAAGGAAAGCCTCGCTAATTAAAGCTACATAACAAGCAAATAAAGATGTCCCCATTAACATTAGAGCAATTCCTATCAGTCTTCCTAAGAAGGTTATAGGAACAATATCTCCAAAACCTACTGTCGTTACTGTTGTGAAAGCCCACCAAATAGCATCCATTCTTTCATCAACCAGAGGGTTTACACCATGCTCCACATGATAAAAAAAAGCTGCGAATAGAAAAACAAGCCCATTTCCTATGACAGAAAGAAGAAGAAAATGAGGAGTTAAAGCCAAATTTTTTAAAGAAATAAGAAAAGCAGTAGAGTGTCTTCTAATCTTCCTCATAAATTATCTCTCTTTTAATTAAAAAATCGTCATTTCTATAACGGAAGAAAAAGAGATTACCTAAAAGAAAAAAAGAGAACTATACAAAAAAGCACCTATAATACAAAAAAACATTAGAAATTCAATGCCTTAACGTCAAAACTTGCTTTCACTCATTTCACTATAGAGAATACTGACAAAGAAAAAGAATAGAGAAGATACTAGAAAAAGTTGAAGTCTTGATTAAAAAGATAAAGCCTTTTAGAAGAGAATAATAATAATTCTTCAAAAGGTTTTTTACATGAAATTTTTTTGGCAGTTCTTTTTGTCTTTTTATTTACTCAGTATTTCTTCAAGTGCTTTTTCTCTCAGTCAATCAGAAAAAGATAAAAAACTTTTTGATGCTCTCAGCGAAATTCCAAGTCGCACAGAATTAGCAAATAAACTAGGTTATAGAAACGAAAAAGTTTATCCTGAAGAGACATGGGTAAAAATTTTTTGGAGAATTTTCAATAAAAAAACAGATGAAAATCTAAAAAACTATCTCTCTTACTATTTTAAAAATGTAAAAGAAGCTTTAGATCTTGGTGCAGATCCTAATGCAAAATGGAAAGATTACACACCTCTTTATATCGCTGTGACAAGAGGTCATTATGATGTAGTTAAAATACTTATTGAAAAAGGAGCTCACATAGATGAAACTTTTTCATACAGAGACTACAAAAACACATCTCTTCTGTTTATTCTTTTAAACACCATTGAAGAAGAAGCCTTCAGGAAAGATAAAGATTATAGAAGAATTTTTTTATATCTTCTAAACTCTGGAATTAATAAAAGAGAAGGAACTATTCACCAAAAACCAATTCACATAGCGGCTCTCATTTGTAAAGATTCTTTTTATCTTAAACATCTTATCCGTCTTGAAGTAAATCCCTTCATTCTTGATGCCTATAAAAAAAATGTTTTCGACATCTTAAATCAATTAAAAAAAGATAACTATATTAAAGAAGAAAAACTAAATATAACGCTAAAAATGATAGACAATGAATTAAAAAAAGTGAGAAACAAGAAGAGGAAATAAGTTTTAATTGAGCACCCTACCCTCTTGTTTTTTAGAGCTCAAAACTTTCACCCATTTCTGGGATTACAGTTTGAAAAGTAAATCTATCCTGGATAGCAGAAGCTAAACTTTCTGCTGATTCTTTTTCCCCATGAACCACAAAAATTTTTTTAGGAGATATTTTAGAGTCTTCTATCCACTGAAGAATTTCATCACGATCTGCATGAGAAGACATGGTTTCTAAATTGATAATTTTAGCTTTCACAGGCCACTGAGATCCATGGATTTTAACACTCTTTGCTCCATTCATAAGAGAGTGTCCACGTGTTCCTCTTGCTAGGTAACCTGTAAAAAGAATCGTGCTATTTTCATCAGGAAGAAAACGTCTTAAATGATGTAAAACTCGTCCTCCTGTTGCCATTCCACTAGCAGAGATAATAATCATGGGAGAAGGTTTTTTATTGAGAGCAATAGACTCATCAATCCCTTTGATAAAACGAGCGATAGAGAAAGCATCATGGCATTCTTTTGCACTTAGCTTGTGATTTTTTGAATGCTCACAATAAATATCAGAAGCACTTGAAGCCATAGGGCTATTAAGATAGATAGGAATATTTGGAATTCTTTTTTTCTCTAGAAGTTTAGAAAGATAAAAGAGAAGATTCTGAGCTCGTCCGACAGCAAAAGCAGGTATCACAATCGATCCTCCTCGAGCTACAGTTTCTTTGATGACATGTTCTAAATCATC
>CANFEH010000070.1 GCA_947445855.1 Zetaproteobacteria bacterium | reverse complement strand
ACAAACTTCTTTAATTTATTAGGAGAGTCATGTCGATACATTTGAATCGTCGTGTAAATCAGAGGAAACTCTTTGTTGTAGCGTTTCATTTTTTCAAAAACAAGTTTATCAATCACCTCTTGAAACCATGACTCTTCGGCATCAATCATAAACTGCGTTTGAGTTCTACTTGCCTCTTCACAGAGTTCGTCAAAAACTTGTAGAAACTCACTGTACTCTCTCTCTTCTTTTTCATTCAAAGGTTTTTCAAACTGAATCTTTTCTAGAATCGAAGCATTTATCAGACCTGTTAATTTCAATGCTGAATAAGTAGGAGGAGAATTAGGAGTTCGAAAGGTTTTAAGTGTTTCTCTTTTTAAAATTTCACGAGCAGAAGAAGAGCTGCTTCCTTCCACAGAATAAAAAAAGATTCGTCCCACACCATTTGCTTCAAAAATTTGTGTTTTTCTTTTTGCCTCATCAAAGGTTTCACCACCACAAAAGTGATCAAAAAAAATTTGTTTAAAAGCCCAAGTAGGAAAAAGTTTATACTGAGCAAGAGAAGAAGCTATTTTTATACCAAAACGAGCGAGTAAAGGAAGCCTAAGAAAACAGAACAGTTGTTTCTCTTTCTTTAACTCTCCCGTAGACTTATGAGCAAAAGCAATTTTTGTATTAGATAAATTCATAACCACAAAACATCATCTCCTTGCTGTTTGAAATATTTAAGAATCTTCTATTCAATCAAGAATAAACTAAGCTTCTTGAGCAATAGATATTAACTACTCTGAGAAAATTCTTCTGTCAGTGTACCAAAGCGAGAATAAAACCTAGACTCTCTGATACAACGACTTAAATTTATAGGATTATAGACATAGAAAGATTCTATTGGTTTTGCATAAAGATGCAGTGTCACAGCTTTCTTGTAAGAACGATTAAGAATTTTGTGGTAACCTATTCCATCATGAATAGAGGTAGCAGTGCCAGAAATAGCTTCTGTTTCCCTAATCTGACTTAAACAGGTTGTATCAGGAAGTGCTTTATACAGCACCTCGTGAAGACAGCCATCCATAACAATCATAGTTCCATACGAACCACTATGATCATGAATCGGTGTTTCATGTCCTGGGCCCCAACATAAACTCATAAGTTCAAATTCAGGACACTTGAAAATTAAATTTCTTGTGTAGGTTTTTTCTTCAAAATGAATGTACGACTCAAGATCCCTAAGGGTCAACTTGGCATTAATCAATTGGAGTATGTAATCTTCAGGTTTTTTTATAGACTTTAGAGATAAAATAAGTGAATTTATTTTTTCTTGCATTCTCTTCTCGCGGATACGTAGTAAGGGTTTGGACTTCCGAAGCTCTTTGTGCTATGTATAAGCATCTATTTTAAGATTTGTTTCTTAAGACTAATTCTCCTCTCTATTTGAAAACAGAGTGACCATGAAAAGGCAAGAAAAAACTTTTTTTGTCACCGTCGAAGGTGGTGAAGGTGCTGGTAAAAGTCTTTTTATAAAAAAACTTTCTGCAGCATTAGCGAAATGCTCTGTAGAGCATATTACCACACGAGAACCTGGCGGGACTATAATTGCAGAAAAACTAAGAGATATTTTTCACGAAGCTCCTGCTTCCGAAGAGTTTACTACAGAAGCAGAGTTTTTTATTGTTTCAGCGGCAAGAGCGCAGCATGTCAAGAATAAGATTCTTCCCAGTCTAAAAAAAGGTTTATCTGTTATTTGTGATCGTTTTGTAGACTCAAGTTCAGTGTACCAAGGCACTCTCGGTGGTCTTAGCAAATCTCTCATGGAATCAGTGAGTATGAGCTGCCTTTTTGGTGTGCAAATCGATGTTACTTTTCTTCTAGATTGTGACCCTGCCATAGGGCTTGCTAGAGTAGAAGAACGTGTCCAAATTTCAGGGAACAGCTCAGACAAAACTCGTTTTGATGCAAAACCATTGGAATACCACAAAAAAATTAGAGAAGCCTTTTTAGCTCTTGCTCAAAAAGAGCCCTCCAGATTTAAAATTTTAGATTCAAATAAAAGTCCTGATAAGCTTGTGGAAGAAGCCATCCAACACTTAGAAAGACTATCCTTTTTATGACAGACAACCCTCTTGACTACTCTCAACTGCATCAAAGCAACACTGATGCTTTATATTTTGAAGCCATTGTCAATTTTAGGAAACTTCCTCCCGTTCTTCTTTTTCACGGGAGAGGCTCATTGCACAAGTGTCTTGTCGCAGCAAAACTGTGCGCTCTTCTTGTTTGTAAAATAAAAAAGGCATGTGGCGAGTGTCACAGCTGCTTAGCGCTAAAACAAGACAGATACCCGAGTGTCTTATTTATTGATAATAAAGAGCGTATCATTTCTGTCGAAGAAACTCTTTCTATCAAGAGACATCTTTCAAGCGCTAGTGGTGCACCTTCTGACCCTCGAATTGTTTTTATCAGAGATGTGGAAAGACTTTCTGAACAAAGCACAAACAAACTCCTTAAAATTTTTGAGGAACTAACCCCTTTTAGTTTTGTTTTTATGACAACAGAAAGACGCTATGCGCTTTTAGAAACTTTGCTTTCACGTTCTGTACCGTATTTTTTGAAAAATACCGAAGAGAAAGAACCTCTATTTACAGAAAAAGTACAAAAACTTGCTATTACTTTTAGGGAAAAAGCTTTCAACATGGACTACACTGAAGTGTTCGAACTTTGCGATGAATTAAAAAAAGATTCGCAACTCACTTTAGAAGAAATAATAGAAGCTCAAGAATTAGCTTTAAATCAAACTTATAAAGCCCTTCTTCATGAAAAAGCTCCAAAAGCTATAGCGAAGTTGGCTCGCAAGAGAAAGCATATAGTTCTTTTGCGAAAAACAATATTAGATCAAAAAATAAAACTCAACAAAGCTCTTGTTCTCGAGAGTCTTTTTATTAATTAAAGTTAGGCAAATTATATGAGTGGTGTAAATATAGTAGGCGTCCAGTTTAAACGAGCAGGGAAAATTTATGATTTCTCTTACACAGATCTCGAACTTCATGTGGGTGACAAAGTCCTTGTCGAAACAGAATGGGGAGAAAGTCTTGGAAAAGTTGTTGTAGTCGGTTTTTACACAAAAGAAGAAAGCAAGGAAAGAAATTTAAAACCAATATTACGAAAAATGTCAAAACGAGAAATTGATAAAAGCTTTCATCTCACAGCAGATGAGGTCACACGATTTACAAAACGTAAAATCACACGCCTAAAACTCGATATGAAAGTTTTAAAAACAGAAATCCTCTACGGAGGAAGCCGCGTTATTATCTTTTTCTCATCTCCTGGGAGAGTAGACTTTAGGGATTTAGTAAAGGACTTAGCAAGTGGACTCAAAGCAAGAGTTGAGCTCAAACAAGTAGGCCCTCGCGATGAAACTAAACTTTTAGGAGGAGTTGGGATTTGCGGACGAGAATACTGTTGTTCAAGCTTTTTACGAGAGTTCGTTCCAGTTTCAATCAAAATGGCAAAAAATCAAAATTTAGCTCTCAACCCAACAAAAGTGTCTGGTGGTTGTGGAAGACTTCTTTGTTGCCTAACGTATGAAGACAAATCTTATCAAGAAATGCGCCTTCTCTTACCAGCTCCAGGCTCTGAAGTTACAATCAAAGAAACAGATGAAAAAGCGACTGTTCTTAAAACAGATCTTTTAAATCAAAGCTTACAAGTATCCTTTAAAACGAGTAAAGAAGTTAGAACTTATAAACTAGAAGAAGTGAACATCACAACTCATGTACGGTATGAGGACGAAGAATAAAAAAAGCCACCTGAAAGTGGCTTTTTTTATTCTCAAGAGCTTAACAGCTTTATAAGAACAGAAAAACTTCTAAGAACTTTTATTAGACACCACTTCCGTAAGTATCTGGCCCACGAGCAGCTTCTGTTTCTGTAGTTTCTTCTTCTTCAGTTTCTTCTTCTTCAGTTTCTTCCTCTGCAGAAGGTTCTTCTTTAGTCTCTTCTTCAGTAGTCTGTTCTTCTTCAGTTTCTTTAACATCTGGCTGATTTTGGTCAGCAACAGCTAAAAATGATAAAACAAGAAACAATCCACATAATACTTTCTTTAACACGCTGATCATATCACTCCTAAATACATTACACTGAAAATGTTTAAATAACTTCGTCAACAAATGTTTCCACACACAATAGTGAAAACATAGGATTCATGCCAAAATTTTCCTCATTGACGATAATATCAAGGATTCTTTTATCACACTCCTTTTGGAGTTCAATAACTTTTTCAATCGCCTCTTTCGTTAAACTTTGAACTTTTATATCAAGATAATTTCTCATTTGTTCTCGAGGCCTTAAGCGATACAACCTAAGAAGATCAGGCCCATGGTAGGCTAAGAGGGCTGGAGAAAAACCCACCGGAGCTCCATCTAATACACGAACGACTCCATTTGGAAGCTCTTCCAAATGTTTAGTTTTAAGAAGCAACTTAAGACTACGACAGGCTCCTTCACCTAGAAGCTCGAGAATCCTCTTTCTTGTAATACCTTTGTCACAACAAGCGATTACAAGAACTAAAAAGTTAAAACGATCATAAAAATCAATTTTAGAATTTTCATTTTGGTGAATTAATTTAATACGGCTAGAGCCTAAGTGCTCAGAAAAAAAATCTTGAACAACCGTTAACTCTCTTGAAATTTCAGGAGAATCTGGCAAGTTTTCCTTGATAAATTTGCAAAAAATGAGCATTTCATCGAGGCTAAATTTAACCTTATCATTTTGATCTAAAATCTTTGTTAGAAAGTAGCGATTTACTCCTATGTTTCTAGAAAGCGAACGCAAGCTAAGCTTAGGACGCAAGCTTCTATATTCCTGTAAAAGATTCGATAAACTTTGTTTTACTAAACTCAATCCCATAGATACAGCCACAAATGACTTATCTTTAAACGATAGCCATATCTTTCCTAAAATTTATCTAAGGCACACAATCTAAGAATCCCGATTTAAAAATACGAGACCAAAAAGAAGAGTCATGATATTCTTATTTGCTTTTAAGACTATCTGTTTTATAACTTCTGAGTATTGCTGGGTAAATTACAAGAAAAAGTCTAATGAGATTCGATAATTAAATTTTTCTAAGAACAACATAGGGCGTCGTCTATTGTTCTTAAATCCCTTCTCGCTAAGTTTTCTTTTTCCTAAAGAAGACTTTTACCCTTTCGATTCGAAAGACTTAGCGAGGTGTTTTTTTTAATTAAGCTATTAGGTTCTTACCCTATGAACTACTTTATTCTTCTTCACATAATAATCGCGCTTATTGCCCAAGTGCTTGCTATCGTCGCTACAGTTATTTCCACTTTGTTCTTAATCCAACAAAGAGACATCAAAAAGAAAAAGATCACAAGTTTGATGAAGCAAAGATTCTCTCTCGAACAACTCGATATCTTCTTCACAAAAACATTGAAAAGTGTTTTTCTTTTGTTTTCTATTTCCATTTGCAGCGGTTTTTTACTTTTATTTTTTTTCAAACCGCAGACAAATCTGATCCTATTAAAAAGCCTTTGGGCTATATTAGTCTGGGGATGGTACTTTACATCTGTCATGTTAAAAGAAAACTTTTTTCAGTCGAGAACGATTTCTGCTCAAATGAGCTCACTTGGTTTTCTTCTGCTGTTAAGTAGCTGTTTTGGGTTTTTATTTTGATACATTTTCTAGACTCTAACAAAACTCATATCAAAATGATCTATTGCACTGGTCTCAACTATAAGACGAGTGATATTGATGTGAGAGAATCTCTTAGTTTAAGTGAAGAAAAAAGAAACCTTTTATACAATTTTCTAAAAGAAGACGAAAACTTTACAGAAATTCTTATTTTATCAACCTGTAATCGCCTAGAAATTTATGGGATTCTTGCCAATCACAAACTAAAACAAGAAGACATATCGCGAAGTATTTGGTGCCGGATTGTTGAAATCACAAAACATTCTCAACTTAATTTCCAACAAGAACTTTTGCCAAAAACATACACTTCCCAAGGAAAAGAGGCTCTTAAACACATCTTTAAAGTAGCTTGTAGCCTAGATTCATTATGTCTTGGAGAAACACAAATTACAGGCCAATTTAAAAAAGCTTATCAAGAATCTAGAGAAAGTGGAATGGTTCACTTCTTTCTAAACCGTATCACAAGAGAAGCTCTCATACTCAACCGAAAAATACGAAATCAAACCTCTCTTGGAAAACGTAATAAATCTATTAGCCACTTAGCCATCGATTTAGCTCTTCATATTTTTAAAACACTTGAACATAAAAATTTTACCCTTATTGGCGCTGGTAAAATGATATCTCTTGCCTATGAGTATGCTCTGACGCACAAACCAGACTCCATTACTATTGTGAACAGAACAGAAGAGAAAGCTGAGCAACTCATACGTCAAGGAACAAACACCACCACAAAAGGGCTTCAAGACTTAGACAAGGCTCTTCTTACTTCTGATATTGTTGTTTCATCTACTGGGTCTAGTCATTTTATTCTGACACAAGAGTCACTCAAAAAAATCCAGAGTATCAGAAAAAATAAACCACTCTTTATTATAGACATAGCCTTGCCGCGAGATGTAGACCCTCTTTGCTCTCAAGTTGAAAACATCTATCTTTTTGATCTTGATGATATCAGAAAAATAGTGAGTATAAAAAATCAAGATTATGAAACAGACTTAGCTCTAGCTCATGAACTTTTAGAGGAAAGAATAGAAATTTTTCAAACTTGGTTAGAAAAAATAGAATCAAATCAAACACTAAATAGTTTTGGAATTTATTTAAATGAGCTTTTCCAAAGAGAAGAAGAAAGAACTCTTAGAAAAAAAGACTTTACGAATCTTTCAAAAAACCAAAAGGATTCTATCCGAGTTATGCTTCAATCGATTTCTCAAAAAATCCTATCAGACACAGCAAGCTCTATGAACAACATTCGCCCTCGAGAAACAGAAACCATAGAAATAAAGTTGCACCGCACACTTCTAGAAAAAAGAGGATCTTTTCATTGAATGAAAAACTTAGTTTGGACAAGACCACTTCTTTATAAAGATCAAGACTACCTTTTGCTTGAACAAGAAAAAGTACCTTTCATACATCTTCCTTGTCTCTTTTATCAGAATTTAGACAATTTAGAGCTGCCTGATAATTTTTCTCTAAAAGATACTGTTGTCTTCACAAACTATTATAGTGCTTTTCTTTTTTCTGAACTCTCTTTAAATCATATAAAAAAAGAAGACCTAAGACTTGTAACAATGAGTGAAAAAGCCTCAGAGCTTCTTCTCTCAAAAGGCTTTTCTACAACGCTCCTGCTTTCACAAACAGCAAAAGAATTTGGAGAAAGACTTTACGAAATGCTTCCAAAAGACGGAGAAACTTATCTCGTTGGGCCTTGTGAAAGAGCTTATGATTTAAAATTGCATTTAGAAAAAAGTGGGATCAAAGCTTCAAATTTAGATGCTTATATCACTATCCAAAAACTGCTGACCCAAGAAGGCAAAAAATTCACTCTGAATGAAAAAAAAAACCTGATAGACAGAGATGATCTTATCTTCAGCTTCTTTAGCCCATCAGCAGCCAAAGCTTTCTTGAAAGAATTTGAAGAATATAAAACCATACTCAAAAACAAACATATTTCTATTACGATAGGAGAAACAACAGAGAGTTTTTGCAAAGATTTGTTTGCAAAAACTTTTCGGGCAAAAAAAACAAGTGCTCTTGAAGTTCTGCATGTTTACAAAACATTAAAACAGGAACAGAGCTAGCAACATTCACAATCACAACCACAACCACATCCGCAATTCGGGCCTGGACAAGAATCACATGTGCAATCATCGCAACATTTATCAGCCATAGTAGACCTTTCTAAAAAAAGAAGTTTAATAATCCTACCTACAAGAATAAAAGATGCCTTTCTCACCGTCAAGAATGGACTTTTTTTATTGTTTCCCAGGACATCGCCTGATAAATTATACTCATAGCATTTCTCTTATGGATATCTCGTTGTGTTCAATTAAAAATTTGTAATGTTCTTTGGTATTTCCTTCTAAAATTTTTCTAAAGTTAGGCACTTATGAACTTCATAGTTAATGTTTTAAAATTTGGCGGTACTTCTGTTGAAGATGTTTCCGCTATACATCACTGTGCTTCTCTTATTAAAAGCAAACTTCATCAAAATGAAAAACTTGTGGTTGTTGTAAGTGCTATGGGTTCAAAAACAGATGAACTTTTAAAGCTCGCATTTGCTGTGAGTGATACACCGCCGCAAAGAGAGCTCGATATGCTGCTAAGCACAGGAGAAAGGGTAAGTTGCGCTCTCCTCTCTATAGCTCTTGATAGGATTCAAGTAAAATCTATATCTCTCACTGGGTCGCAGTCAGGTATTTTAACGAATAAAGTCCATCAACACGCTGAGATTATTGATGTAAAATGCGACCGTATTTTGTCTAGTTTTAATACGCATGATGTCGTCATTGTAGCCGGGTTCCAAGGAGTAGACCCTGAGTCAAAAGAAATTACAACCCTTGGACGAGGGGGCTCTGATCTAACAGCTGTGGCTTTAGCTCATAAATTGGGAGCAAAAATTTGCTCTATTTATACAGATGTGGACGGAGTTTTTACTATGGATCCTAGATGTTTTACAGAAGCTAAAACAGTTCCTTTTATGTCTTGGCTCACAGCTTACAAAATTTCTTGCGCAGGTGCTAAGGTCCTTCACTATAGAGCTGCTGCTCTTGCTTTAAAAAATAACGTTCCCCTGGAAATTCTTAACACAAGAAATCCACAAGGCCCAAAAACCATCATTGCTGAAAAAGAGAGTAACTCCTACTTTATCACGCAAAAAAACAAACAAAGTCTCATTCAATTGACCTTGAAAGGGAGTTTTTCACATGAAACTTTTTTAGCTGAAATCCTTCAGATTCTATGGAAATATGATGGTATTCCATCTCTTAGTCAAAGAGATACTAAAGAAGATGATGTGTCCTCTTTTCATTTCGTTGTGAATTCTGAGCTCATTCCAAAAATCACTGATTTTCTTGAAAGCAAGAAAGAACTTTTTCAAGGAAGCCTTAAAGAGCTACAAAAAGACTTTACAAGTATTAGCATTTTGCATGCTGATCAAGATCAAGAAGAAGTCTTCAAAAAAATTGAAGATTGTTTCATCAAAGAAAGACCTCTATTCTTATCTAAAGAAAGAGGACTTACCACCTTTGGTGTAAAAAATAACCTTGTAAGCACTCTTATACAACAGATTTACCAAAAGCTTTCTTCAGGAAAAAAGCCTCATGAGGAAAAAAAGTAGTTTTATTCTTATGATCTACCCAGAAGCTCTTACGAGAAATCCAGGTTCAGCTCGTATTCACCGCATGATTCGCTCTTTATCTTCTCAGAAAAAAATTATACTCCTGACAAAAGGCCCTAAAAAAGAAATCAAGAAAACTACGTGGGGATTTCTTTTAACAACAGAGCACTCTTCTTCAAAAGAAAATCATGGAAAAAACAAGAAGACGATAAAACAATTTTTCAAGTCTATTAAAAGCAAAATTGCAAACACTCTTTTATGTCCAGATGCTGGGGTTTGGTGGACACAGAAAGTTTTAGCAGAAGAAAGCTTTTCTTTTTATTTTTCTCTTTGTGATATTGTTATTAGTTCATCTCCTCCGAACTCTGTTCACCTTTTAGCTCTTAAACTTAAAAAAAGATATTTTCTTACTTGGTTCATGGATATGCGTGATGGTTGGATTGATGAACCTTTAAAAAAAACTCTTTTTTTTCTGAAGCCTCTTGAAAAAAAACAAGAAGCTTTATGCCTAAGAGAGTGTGATAAAATTATAGCGAACACAAATCACTGGGCTGCTCACCTTGCAAAACGTTTCCCCTCTTTAAAAGACAAAATAAAAATCATCTACAATAGTATTGAAACACATCTCAGCTCCCTATGTGAGGTTGAAAAAAAACACCAAGAAAAGTTTCTTCTTCACTCTGGCTCTTTCAGAGTAAGTGATGAGAGACGAGAGCTTCAGTATGTATTAAGACCTCTCCTTGAGGCTCTAAAAAAAACTTCTCTACGAAAAATAGTTTTTATAGGAAAATTAAACGATACCGATAAAAAAGAACTTTTTTCTTATCAAAAAAACTCCCCTGCTATTACCCTCGAAGCGCCTGGAGAAGTATCAAAAGAGACTATGGCAAAATACTTAGAAGAAGCTTCTGGCTTTTTTTTGAGTTCTCATTCTTACAGTGCTCTTCCTTCTAAATTTTTAGACTATTTGTCCACACATAAAGCTGTTTTGTGCTTCTGCGAAAAAGGTTCAAGCCTTGACGAAATTTCAAGAAAAATAAGCTCTTGCTTCAGTGTTGACCTAAAAAACCCTTCGACAGAGATCATTCAACTGTTTTTCAAAACTATTGAAACCCCTATTCCAAAAAGACAAGAAAAAGAACTGATATTTTTCAGAGAGACGACTTTTAAAAAAGAGCTTTTAAGTTTACTTTGAGGTTTTTTGTGTTACTCTCTTTTTTCTTATAAAGAGTGATACAAAGGGGTTAGCTTCTCGTGCAAAACTATTTACTTGTTTTAACAGATAAAATTTATCTTGGACTGCTCCTTGCAGCTCCTTTAGGGCCTGTTTCTCTTGAGATGATAAGACGAGGTCTTGCTTCAGGTTTTTGGTCTTCCTTCAGTGTGCGCCTAGGTGGCGCTATAGCAAACTTACTCTGTCTAGCTTTAACTTCGTTT